>NZ_DASVYD010000073.1:0-27926 GCF_036392335.1 Vitreimonas sp. | reverse complement strand
GCTCAGCGCCTTTCCACCATCATCGTGCGTCGGAGCGCCCCTCACCCCCCGATGCGCGGCCGCAAGGGAGAGGGTTTCGGTGTTCAAAAATCGCCCCCGCAACAAGCCAACAAAACCAAGCTTCTCCACACGCACATCGCCGATTTGTGCATCGTTCACTTGATCCAAATTTACCAAAAACTAACCATCCCCGCCGACCGTCCGGCGTTCGGAAACGGATTAAGTGAAGAGGGGCCAGAATATGCCCGCGCGTTTGGTTTCAGTGATCAACATGAAGGGCGGCGTGGGCAAATCCACGACGACGGTTTCGCTCGCTGAAACGCTTGCTCTGCACCAGCGCCGCCGCGTGCTGGTGATCGATCTCGATCCGCAAACCAACGCCTCGATCATGGTCGCCGGTCCTGAAAAGTGGAACGCGATGCGCGAGGCCGAGCGCACGCTCGATTTCTATTTTGAATCCTACATCGTTCAGCAGCGCCCAAAGCCGTTCAAGCAATTGATCGAGCTCAAGGTCAGCGACCTCAAAGGCAAGCCGGACGTTTCGCTCTGCGCCTCGGCGCCGGAATTCCGCATCGTCGAACGCGACATGATCGAAAGCTTCGTCAAGCGCGGCTTCCAGATCGATCAAATCCAAAAATGGATTTGCGAGCGCTTCGCCAACGGCATCAAGAACGTCGTCAACGAATACGATTACATTCTGATCGATTGCCCGCCCGGGATCTCGCTCTTCGCCGAAGCGGCGTTGATCGCGGCCGATGCGATCCTGGTGCCGTCGATCCCCGATTACGTGTCGCGACTGGGCTTGATCACGTTCCGCAAGCGCGCGCTGCGCCTGATCAATGAGCGTCGCGGCGGCCCGTCGCAACTCATGGTGCTCGCCACGAAATATGACGAAACCTTCTCGCTGCACCGCTCGGAAGCCTCGCTGCTGAAGGACAATCTCGGCGAAGCGATGTTCGATGTGCGCATCCCGCAGCACGTCGATATCGCCAAGGCCGCTGAATGGTCGGAAACGCCGCGCACGTTTGAACAAAAGTACGGCGCGATGGCGCCAATCGTCGCCAAGCTCGGCGAGGAATTCGTCTCCAAAGTGGAAGTCGCGCAGGCCCTATGAGTCTGAACAGGACGCTCGATCGCTTCTTCGATGAAATTCGCCGCGAGGCGAAGCGCAACCCCGATTTCGCCAACCGCCTAGACGCGGTCCTCCAACGCCACGATTCCCGCCGCGACGTGCCCGACGACGTGCTCGATGACGTAGCGCCGGAGCAAACTCCTCCCCCGCAAGCGGGGGAGGTCCGAGCGAAGCGAGGGGAGGGGGAAAGTCCCTCGAAGCGTCGCGCGCCGCCCCCTCAGTCGGCTGCGCCGACAGCTCCCCCGCGCGCGGGGGAGCAAAAAAAGGCCCCCGCCATCAACCCCGCTGGCCTCTACAAGCGCGAAGGCGAAGACGCGCTCCGCAAAGCGCTCGACGGCCAAGAACTCACCGCGCTCCGCGCCCTCGTTGCCGAGCACAATCTCGACCCCAGCGGCGTCACGCCCTCGCTCACCCGCGACGAACTCGCCGCCCACATCCTCGCCCAAGCCAAACGCCGCGCCGAGCGTGACGAGAAGATGTTCGACTACTGAACTCCAACTCCAAGCGGGGGAGGTCCGGAGCGGAGCGACGGGGAGGGGGAAAGTCCGCCCAACGCTTGCGCTACGTCGCCCCCTCAGTCATCGCGCTTCGCGCGCTGACAGCTCCCCCGTAAACGGGTGAGCAGTTAAGCGCACAATCCCCGACCAACCGGTCCATCCCCGCGCGGCCTTATGTCTTGTCTCCCCTGCCGCATGGGGACAGGGTGACGCGCGCGGAAATCCTGGCTAACAACCCCCTCGCCATGTTCGATAAAATCCTGATCGCCAATCGCGGCGAGGTCGCCGTCCGCATCATCCGCACCGCCCGCCGCATGGGCATCAAAACCGTTGTGGTCTATTCCGAGGCCGACCGCGATAGCCTCGCCGTCGATATGGCCGACGAGTCCGTGTTCATCGGCCCCGCGCCCGCCGCGCAGTCCTATCTGGTGATCGACAAGATCGTCGACGCCGCCAAACAAACCGGCGCGCAAGCGATCCACCCCGGATTCGGCTTCCTCTCCGAGAAAGCCGAGTTCGCCGATCGTCTGCTCGCGGAGAAGATCACCTTCATCGGCCCGAACCCGAACGCGATCCGCGCGATGGGTGACAAGATTGAATCGAAGAAGAGCGCGCAAGCCGCGGGCGTCTCTTGCGTGCCCGGCTTCATCGGCGAAATCGAAGGCGTCGATCACGCCGTGCAGATCTCCGAAGAGATCGGCTATCCGGTGATGATCAAGGCGAGCGCCGGCGGCGGCGGCAAAGGCATCCGCGTCGCCTACAATCGCAAAGAGGTCGAAGAAGGCTTCCCGGCCGTGCGCGCCGAAGCCAAGGGCGCGTTCGGCGACGACCGCATCTTCATCGAAAAATTCGTGACCGCGCCGCGCCACATCGAAATCCAAGTGATGGGCGACAAGCACGGCAACGTCATCCATCTGTTCGAGCGCGAATGCTCGATCCAGCGCCGCAATCAGAAAGTCATCGAAGAAGCGCCGTCGCCGCTGCTCGATGAAAAAACGCGCAACGCCATGGGCGAACAAGCCGTCGCACTCGCGCGCGCCGTGAATTACGACAGCGCCGGCACCGTCGAGTTCGTCGCCTCAGGCGCCGACAAGAGCTTCTATTTCCTCGAGATGAACACGCGTCTCCAAGTGGAGCACCCGGTCTCGGAAATGATCACCGGGCTCGACCTGGTCGAGCAAATGATCCGCGTCGCCGCTGGCGAGAAGCTTGCGATCAAGCAGAAGGATTTGAAGATCAAAGGTTGGGCGATCGAAAGCCGTATCTACGCCGAAGATCCGTACCGCAACTTCCTGCCGTCGATCGGCCGCTTGCGCACCTACACCACGCCCGCTGAAGGCAAGAGCGGTGATCTCACGCTGCGCAATGAAACTGGCGTCCGCGAGGGCGACGAGATTTCCATGTTCTACGATCCGATGATCGCCAAGCTCGTCACGCACGGGCCGACGCGCATCGCCGCGATCGACGCGCAAGCCCGCGCGCTCGATCAATTCCTGATCGAAGGCATCGCCGACAACATCCCGTTCCTCGGCGCTGTGATGGAAGAGGCTGAATTCCGCTCCGGCGACATCACCACCGCTTACATCAAGAAGCATTTCCCCGAAGGCTTCGAAGGCGTGCCGCCGACGAAGGATCAGGAAAAGCTGCTATTGAGCGTCGCCGCCTACGCGCGCGCCTTCACCGCCAAGCGCGCCGCCCAAACCAGCGGGCAAGCCAATGGCGCGCATGCCCGCCGCGATTGGGTCGTGATCCTCGACAAGCAACACCACGCCGCCGACGTCGCCCTCGATGAGAAGGGCGCCACGATCACGCTTGACGGCAAAGCCTATCGCCTCGACACCGACGCCCGCCCCGGCGCGCGCATCATCCAGGGCGCGTTCGACGGCAAGCCGTTCGCCGTAAAGATCAAGTCGGAGCCGCAGGGGTATCAGCTGCGCCATCGCGGCATCACCGCGCGCGCCATTGTCGCCAGCCCCCGCGCCGCCGAGCTCTACAAGAAGATCCCGGAAAAGCAGAAGGCCGACACCTCCAAGCTCATCGTCTCGCCCATGCCCGGCCTCGTCATCTCGATCGACGTGAAGCCCGGCCAAGAGGTGAAGGCGGGCGAGGGCGTGGCCATCGTCGAAGCCATGAAGATGCAAAACATCATCCGCGCCGAACGCGACGGCGTGATCGCCAAAGTCAACGTCGCCGCCGGCGCCAGCGTGGCGGCCGACGAGGTGATGATTGAGCTTGAGTAAAAAGGCCGCGCTCATCGCGCGGCCTTCGCATTCCCTCGTGCGTGAGCGGTCTTACGCCGCCTTCTTCTTTGTCGAATAATCGATGATCGCGAGCGCCAGATAGGCGAGGCCGACGGAGGCGAGGATGATCGCCGGCACGGCCATGCCGCGCACCACGTCGCCGTCATGATCGTAGCCTTCGATCACGAAGCCCGCGCCGAGGAAGCCGCCCGCCAACGCCAAGAGCACCACCGCATTGCCCAGGCTCTTGCGGGCGCGGTTGCCTTCTTCGAGCATGTTCTGCGTCAGCTGCGAGACGAGCGCGGGATCGAGCGATTGGCCGCGCTCCATGGCGCGGGAAACCAGTTCATGCGCCGAGCGCTTGGTGCGCTCCTTGGCCAGCACCGGCACCAGAATGATCGCCGCCAAGAACCCAAAAAACACAAACGGCACAAAGATATCCGCATCCATCGTCGCATCTCCATAGTCGGGGACTGCCGCCCCATTGCTGACATAGATGCGGGTTGCTCGCGGTTTGGACGCAAGGTGCTGGAGAAAAACTCCTCCCCCGCTTGCGGGGGAGGTCCGAGCGAAAGCGAGGGGAGGGGGAAAGTCCGTCAGAAGTGCGCGCGTCTCGCCCCCTCAGTCGCTACGCGACTGCTCCCCCGTAAACGGGGGAGCATCAAAGCACCCAAAACAAAAAGGCGCGCCGGAGAGCGCGCCTTGGAGTGTGCTTTACAGGGGTAATTCCAGAGACCTAGGCCCGCACCGCCACCCGATCGGCCGGAGGCCGTTGTTTCGGTGGCGACGCACGCTTCGGCATCGGCACGACAACGCCATCGTAGCGCGCGAACCATTCATCAGCGCTCAAGCGCTTGGCGGTTTGATCGGCGGGCTGCTTCTTCATGGCGTCATCTCCGATATGACGCCTAACGCTCTCTCACATCGCATGCACGCGCAATTAGCACTCGCGCACTAGATCGGAGGCGCAGTGTGTTCTGTTTGCCCGAACACATTCTCAAACGATGCGCGCAACGCGGCGTCCGCATCGTGCATGCTGATCGGCAAACCAAGATCGACCAAACTCGTCACGCCAAATTCTGGCGCGTTGATTCCGCACGGCGTGATGCCGGAGAAATGTTCGAGATCGGGTTCGACATTAAGCGCGACGCCATGAAAGCTGATCCACTTGCGCAAGCGCACGCCGATTGCAGCAATCTTGTCCTCGCGCTGCCAGCCAGGCCCTTTGCGTTCCACCCACACGCCGACGCGGCCGTCGCGAATCTCGCCTTTGATATTGAAGCGATCGAGCGCGCCGATAATCCAGCGCTCGAGATCGGCGACGAATCGCGTGACGTCGCGCCCGCGTTCACGCAGGTCGAGCATCACATAGGCCACGCGCTGGCCCGGCCCATGATAGGTGAATTGGCCGCCGCGTCCCGTCTTGAATACAGGGAATCGATCCGGCGCCAGCAGGTCGTCGGCTTTCGCGCTGACGCCGGCGGTGTAGAGCGGGGGATGCTCCAACAGCCACACCAGCTCGCCAGCCTCGCCCGCCGCGATCGCCGCCGCGCGCGCTTCCATGGCCGCGACCGCCGCCTCGTAGTCCACGAGCCCCGGCGACATCGCCCAGCCGATCCGTTTCGCCGCGTCGTTCACGTCCAAGCAACCCTTTCCGGTTCGACTAGAGCAGAATCAAATGGGAATCGCCTGTGCCTGAGAAAACCCAAGTCCACCACGTCGACATCGAACTCGCGGTCGTGCTCGGCCGCTCCAAGATGCCGATGCACCATCTCCTGAAGATGGGCCGGGGCGCGGTCATCCCGCTCGACACCAAGGAATCCGACCAGCTCTGGATTCTCGCGAACGGCCACCCGATTGCACGCGGCGAAATTACAATCCAAGGTGATCGTCTCTGTATCACGGTCACCGAGCCAGCCGACGTGCACGAGTTCAACGCGGCCGCCTGATCGCCCGAGTTCACCCCGTTTCCTCAAATGGGGGTGTTTCTTTTCTTACGATTCTGTTCATGTGCGCTTCAGGCGTGGGACGCCATAGTCCAATCGTTCTACGGCGCGTCTGAGCCTTGGGCGCGCCGCCTACCGGGGAAAACCACATGTCGCCAATCGCTCGCACACTCGCTGCCGTCGCTGCGTTCGCCACCGTCGCCACCGGCGCGGCCTTCGCTCAGAATTACGGCCTGAACCCGCTCTACGGCACGGTGAACCTCAGCGCCGGCTTCACCCCCGATCCGTATGTGGTCAACGTCACGTCGGGCGGTACGCGCAACGCCGCCAATGTCAGTCCGTCCTGCCGCGGCTCGATCGCCGATGCGCCGGACTTCCGCGTCAATTACCGGGCCGGCTCCTACCCGCTCATCATTTCGGTCGCCTCCGGCGCCGACACCACCTTGGTCGTCAACGGTCCCGACGGCTCCTGGTATTGCGATGACGATGGCGGCGTAAACGGCCTCAACCCGTCGCTCCGTTTCGGCTCGCCGATGTCCGGCCAATATGACATCTGGGTCGGCGATTACGGCGGCGGCAACAACGCGGCCCAGCTGGTCATTTCCGAGGTCTCCAGCCAGTAACTCGGCTGTCTCGGTCGGGTAGGGCCAAGGCCCGCGCCCGAAGCTGAAAAGGAAAGGGCCGGAGCCTCGCTCCGGCCCTTGTTCGTTCGGGGCGGGTCTGCTACGGCCACGCCCTCACGGCGGAGGGCCTCAGGCCCGCCGCCCCAAGATGCGCTCGTGGCGGAATTGGTAGACGCACTGCCTTGAGGTGGCAGCGAGTAACATCGTGGAGGTTCGAGTCCTCTCGAGCGCACCATCCTACGCTCGCACAGCGAGGGTAGGATGCCCTCCGAAGCCTTGGCGTAGGAGGGCTGAGCGTCCCAAACGCGAGCTTCGGATGGCTACGCCCCGCGCTATACGTGGTCCCGCGAGGGTGGCCATGTTCTACGTGTATCTTTTGCGAAGCGCGTCTCGCCCTGATCAGCGCTACACAGGGTTCACGACCGACGTTCAATCGTGTCTGACGACTCACAACGGCGGAGGCTCTCCGCACACATCCAAATATCGACCCTGGCGGTTGATTGCGTATTTCGCGTTCGAGGATGAAGGCAGAGCGCGGGCGTTCGAGCATTACCTGAAGTCCGGATCGGGTAAGGCCTTCGCGAACAAGCGGTTCTGGTAATGCCCTTCGATAAGCGTCGCCCCCGATCTAATCCTCCCCGCGCCGCCACGGGAACAGCGCACGCAGCCTCTCATCGCGCAGCCATAAGCCGCCCCACATGAAGAGCCCGAGATAAAGGCTGAACAACACATGGCTGAAGAGCGGGCTCTCAGCGCGAATCTGAGTCGCCATCGCCCCGCCCAGCAGGCCCATGAACAGGATCGCGCCGAGCACGCTGGTGCGCGGGAACAGATAAAGCAGCACTAAGGTCAGTTCGAGTACGCCGATCGCGAACGCATAACCCGGCGGCCAGCCCAGCTGCGTCATGGTCTCTTCCGCGACCGGCATCCCCATGAGCTTGGGCGTCACCGAGGCGGCCAGCATGAACAGGGCAAACAGTCCGCTCATCACCCGCCCGAGCCACACAGAGGCGCTGGTTTTCATGACGTCGTCTCCTCGTAATCGCCCAGAGGACGAAGGCAGGCGCCCTGAGCCTACATCGCTACCGCAAAAAACCAGCCGCCATGGGTTGACCTTCGGCGCGACGCGGCGTTTGGGGGAGGCCACACGCCCACCCTCCAGCGCGAAGCGACGGCCGATGAGCACCGAGAACGAAACGGCGGCCGCGGAAACCGTGCGGCGCGCGCCCTCCGAAGATGCAAGCTTCATCGTCCGTGTCATCGGCGCGGCCGGCGACCACGACGCGCCTTTGCTGCGCCGGCTGGTGGCCGGTCTCGATGTCGCCGACCTCGCCGACGTGATCGAGCACGTGCCGCTGGAGACGGCGCGCACCATCGCCAAGATGATCGGCCGCGACCTGCCGGCGGAATTCCTGCCCGAACTCTCCTGGGAGCGGCGCGAGGAAATCCTGCCCGAATTACCGGCCGATTATGTCGGCCAGGCGCTCGGCCAACTCGACACCGACGACGCCGCCGCCGTCGCCGCCGACATCGACGAGCGCCAGCTCGGCGAAGTGCTCGCCGCCGCCGACGAAGACACCCGTCTCGCCGTCGAAGAGGCGCTCTCGTTCGATGAAGAGACGGCCGGCCGTCTCATGCAGCGCGAATACGTCGCTGCGCCCGAAGGCGACACGGTTGGCGGCGTGATCGATCGCCTGCGCGCGGAATCTGCGGAGCTGCCCGACGAATTCTTCGAGATCTACATCGTCGACGCGGCCATGCGTCCCATCGGCGCCGTGCGCGTCTCAACCTTGATCCGCGCCCGTCGCGACACCCCGCTGACGGAAATCATGCGCGCCCCGCTCATTCTGATCCGTCCGGAAATGGATCAGGAAGAAGTGGCTCAGACCTTCCAAAAATATCACATGGCCTCCGCCCCGGTGGTCGATGAAGCGGGCCGCATCACCGGCATGGTGACCGTGGACGATATCGTCGACGTCATCAGCGAAGAGGGCGAGGAAGACTTGCTCAAGCTCGCCGGCGTCAGCGAAGCCGCGCAGACCGACAGCGTGTTCAAATCCGTGCGCGCCCGCGCGCCCTGGCTTTTGGTCAATCTGGCCACCGCGATCGTCGCCTCCAGCGTCATCAGTCAATTCCAGGGCTCGATCAATGAGCTGGTGGCGCTCGCTATTCTCATGCCGATCGTCGCCTCGATGGGCGGCAATGCCGGCACGCAAGCGCTCGCCGTCGCCGTGCGCGCCATCGCCTCGCGCGATCTCACCGAAAGCAGCGCGCCACGCTACGTGCTGCGCGAAGCCATGACAGCCGTCTCCAACGGTCTGATCTTCTCGATCGTGCTGGCCGGCGTCGTCGCCCTCTGGTTCCAGAATGGCTTGCTCGCGCTCGTGATCGGCCTTGCCGTGCTGATCAATTTCGCCTGCGCGGGCCTTGCCGGCATTCTGGTCCCGCTCACACTCCGCCGCATCGGCGCCGACCCCGCCGTCTCCTCCAGCGTCTTCGTCACCTTCGTCACCGACATCATCGGCTTCATGGCGTTCCTGGGATTGGCGACGATTGTGCTGTTGGGGGGCTAGTCGATATTTCCATTTGCGCTCCCAGCCCGGAGCGGACTCCGATCCCACAAGCACAAACACCACCGTCATCCCGGACGCGCGGAGCGCGATCCGGGACCCAGGGCCGATGCACAGCACTTTGACGCCTCTGGGTCCCGGCTCTCCGCTTCGCTACGGCCGGGATGACGGAGCTTATCCGACAAACCTGCGCGTTCGGCCCAAAGCGGACCTGTACGGTCGGTGCTATGGTGGTCGAATGAGCGACCTTTACGACAATCTCAAGCGGACGGTGGAGGATTTGGCGGCGCCCGCCGACGAGCAAGAAGCCATGTTACGCAAAGCGCGCGTCGGCCCTGACGAACTCGCCCTAGACTTTGATGCCTTCGCTGCAGCGGCCTTGAATCTTGTTGAGTCTGGCGAACTTTCCTCTGAAGCATACGAAGCGGTTCGCGCCCTTGATGCCCACCTCGTAGCGTTCAGCGGTGCGAACAATGCGGCGGAATGGACCGAGGACGCGTTGTACCATTCTTCGAATTGGGCAACTGCTCGTGAACTGGCTTCCAAGGTTCTTAGTTTGATGGGCTAGTGTCCGCCTATCGGCGAACACCCAACATCTCACTGCCCCACCGGCGCACCCACCTCACGTGCGCGCTGGAACGCCGGCCTTGCCCGGCAACGCTCCAAATACGCGCGCACGTTCGCGCTCAGTCCATGTCCAATCCGCGCGCCTGAATCCGCCAGATGCAGCGCATAGCCAATGCAAATATCCGCGATGGTAAATCGCCCAGCGCAGAGCCACTCGCGCCCATCGGCCAGCGCTGCTTCAACGGCGCGCAAACGCGCGAAGAACCACGTCTCGTAATCGCTGGCGACTTGCTCATTGCGTCGCTCCGGCGTCTCGAAGAAGCGATAGCGCAGCACTAAGGTCTGCGGAAATGTCAGCGTCGCATCGCTGAAGAACAGCCAATTCACGAATGCCGCATAATCCGTCTCGTCCGGCGTGAGCGCCAGCGGCGTCGGCCCGTATTTCTGCGTCAGATAAAAACAAATGCCGGACGATTCCGTCATCCGCGCAGCGCCATCGACTAGGAGCGGAATCGTACCCAACGGATTTTCCGCAAGATAGTCCTTCGCCCGCACGCGCGGCGGGAAGGGCAGTAGGATCGCCTCGTACGCCAATCCCATTTCTTCCAGCGCCCATAGTGGACGAAGCGAACGCGCGTCATAGCAATGATAGAGCTTCATCTCGTCGTCGCTCCTTCGCTAATTCCGCACCAAGCGCCGTAACAACGCGCCAAGCCCAGCAGGTTCAATGCGCGCTTCGCCCTTTGCCGGCTGCGCCAAGATTGGCATAACCAGCGCCTGCATGCCGCGCGCCGTTTCCGCCGCCGTTGCGCTCACGGCGCGCGCCTTCTCCTTGGCTTCCGCCGACAAACACCAAGCCAGCGCTTCATCGAGCGCTTGTTCGGTCGCCTCGCCGGCGCGCAAACACACCGGCCAACCCAACACCCGCGCTTGCGCCGAAAGCTTGTCGCCGCCGTCAATGCCATCGATCGCCAGCGCCGGCACGCCATTCTTCAGCGCAAACACCAAGCCATGCAGCCGGTTGGTCAGCAGCACATCGACGCGCGAAATGATGGAGGACAACGCCTCTGTGGAATTGGCGACGGCGCGATCCTTCGCGCCCGGCCAATCGGTGGCGATGTCGATATAGGGCAGGGTGTGACGCGCAATCAGCCCGTCGATCTGCGACACCGCCAATTCAAGTTTCTGTCGATCGCCATATTCGCGCTGCCGTTTCACCAAACAACGGCCCACCACGGGCTTGAGCTCAACCTTGCGCGCAAACGTCAGATCCGGATGCGCCGCGCGATCGGAATCGCGCTCGATCAGCAGGTCGAAGGGATTCCAAACGCTCAGAGGCTTTGTCAGCGTCAGGTTCACGCCGATCTTCTGGCAATGCGCGAAACGGTCGAGCGGAACGCCATTGCGCTCTAGCAATTCTGGGTAACAAGGCCCGCACACGATGATCACATGCGAATAGCGCGCAGGCGTCGCGGTATCCGGCGCGATCGCGCCCGCGATCCGCGCCTGAAGCGATTTCGAATAGGGCGCGACGTCGTAGACCAGATCGGCGGCGGCGCACCATTCCTGCACGGCCTCTAGGCATTCCACATCGCCGATGGTCGAGAAATGGCCAACGATTAAAGCTCGCCGAAGCGTCATACTCAAAAGTCCCCAACGCATGCGTTGTGCGGTCTTCTAAGTGCGCCCACCCGACATGGCTAACGAAAATTCACCGCGCGCGTGCGCCCGTGGCGCCGCGCTTGCGTCTTTGGCGAAAGCTGGCGGCGGTTCGCATCAGAACGGCACGTCAGCCAACGAAAACGCGAAAGACCAGCTCGTGAATAGCTCGATTTCCCTCGCCGGCCTGGCGCTGATCCAGGAATTTGAAGGCTTCCACGCCGATCCGGCGGCTTTGCCGGATGGTAACTGGGTCGTTGGCTACAATCATGTGCGCCAGCGCGACCCCGGCGCCAAAGTGAGCCAAGGCGACGCCGTCGATCTTCTGGCGCGCGATCTCGTGCCGTTCATTCAGATGGTGAACAAGCACGTCACCACGCCGCTCACCCAATCCCAATTCGACGCGCTCGTGTCGTTCGCCTTCTCGATTGGCGCTGACGCCTTCGTCAAAAGCCAAGTGCTGCGTCGCGTCAACAAGGGCGCCTTCCTCGCCGCCGGATGCGCCATGGAAGCCTGGCGCAAGGCCGACGTGAACGGCGATCTGGTTGTCAGCGAAGCGCTGGTGCGCCGTCGCGCCGCCGAGAAAGCGCTGTTCCTGAAAGAACTCCCGATCGAAGCCGCACCGTCGGCGCTGCTGCGGCCGCAATTGGATTATGCCGCCGCCGTGCTCGGCGCGCCGGTGGAATTCACCGAAACGCCAAAACTCGACATTGCCATTACGCCGCCCGTGATCGATCTCGACGCCATCGAAACTCGTGTCGCCGCCGAAGCTGCCGCCGCCGCCGACGCTTTGCGCGCCCTGCAGGCAGAAGCCGAAGCGCAAGCCCGCGCCGAAGCGGAAGCCCTGGCGCAAGCGCGTGCGAAAGCAGAGGCCGAAGCCGCCGCGCAGGCGCAAGCCATCGCCTTTGCCGACGCCCAACTCGCACTCCAGTCCAAGCCCGCCGATGGCGCAATCATCACGAGGATTCTCATGTCCGAACCCGCCACCGCCGATGTGCTGCTGCTGACCCAAGTGATCGTCGAAGATGTCGCCGACGATGAAGCGGAGATCGTCACCGCGCACGCCAAGCCGGTCGCCCGCCAAGTCGGCTTCGCGCGCAGCTTCAAATTCGCCTGGCCAGACCTCACCCGCACCGCTGACAGCTTCGCGCTTGCCGCCTTGCTGCTCGTCGGCCTTGGTTTGATCGCCATCGCCAGCACCATGCTCTTCAGCGGTCCTGCCGATTTCGTCGACGTCGCGGCCGCCGCCGCGCTCGCAACCCCTGGCCTCGCCGCCACATCGCTCGCCGCTTACGCCATCTGGCGCGCGCCGAAGCCGCAGGCGATCGAAGCCTAGGTCTTTCTGTTTACGCTGGTGAGCCTCGGGGCGGGAGCAATCCCGCCCCATTTTCTTTTCGGAACGCTTGGCGCATGTCTCGCATTGTGGAGGAGGGGCACGCAAAGGACACCGCCATGCCCGCCAAATCGAAAGCCCAGCAAAAAGCCGCCGGCGCAGCCCTTGCCGCCAAACGCGGTGAAACCAAGAAGAGCGCGCTCAAAGGGGCGTCGCGTCAGATGTATGAGTCGATGAGCGAAAAGCAGCTCGACGAATTCGCCTCCACCAAGCGCAAGGGCAAACCCAATTACGCCGCTGGCAGTCCGATCCCAGCCAAGAAGGCCGCACGTAAGAAGGCCGCGAAGAAAGCCGCTGCGACGCGTGCGAAGAAGCGCGCTACGTCACGCTAGACGCAAAACGGGCCGCACCGAAACCGATGCGGCCCGTCCATTGTCTGTCCCTAGAGCGGGGCAAGGATTAGGCGCGTCCCCCAATCGAGCTTGCGCTCAAGGTGGTCCAAGCCTGCGACAATGCCCCTACAGAGTGACAATGAGACATGGATCACCTCCTTTCCTAAACACCCCGGCGAAGCGCCGGAATAGCTAAGATAGGCTGGCTTGGCGCGCGCGCAACCGCGATGGTGAATTAGAGCCGCTCCGGCGTCAGCGAGCCCAGCAACGTGGCGTTATCTCCCGCCATCGCCACACATGCATTGCTCTCGCCGCCGTCCGGATAGCAGAACAGAGGTCCTTGCGCGCCGCGCGCGCCTTCATAGCGCTGTCGGGTGATCCCCGCCGCCGGCTGGAACCCTGGCGGACGCTGCGCGCCCGACGGCCACGCCGGCAGCCAATCGGCGGTCTGCACTTCCGCCGTGTTTTGAATCCAGCCTTCGAGATCGCTGCTCATGCCGATGCGATCATTGTTGGGATTGAACGCCAGCGGCACTTGCGCGATCGGATATCTTTGCTCCAGCAGCACCGTATCGCCTTCGCGCGCCTTGATGCGGATTGTCGCCACCGCGTCCGCGCAAGCCTCGCCCTCCAGCTCGGCCTCGATGATGTAATATTGACTGCCTACCGCTGACCAATCGCGCGAGGCGCTCGCGTTGCAGCCCGTCACCGGCGGCGGCAATTGCGCTGGCACTTCGGCGGTCTGGGTCGGCGCCTGAGGCGGCGAACACGCCGCCATCGCCAACGCCGCCACCGCAATACCAACACGCTTGATCATGGAGCCTCCTCGACCGCATCCCGTTCCAACAGCAAGCCCGCGCCGCCGGCCGCTGGTTCCCAGAAGATGCAAATTTCTGTTCCTGTGCCCGAATAATGGCACAACATCGGCAAGTCTCGCGCGCGTATGTCCTCGTATGTGAGTTGATCGAGTGTGCTCGCGCCTTGCGCCAAGGCGTCGAAGGCGGGCGCGCTTTGCGTTGAGCTGAGGCTCGCCTGCGCCCATCGATCGACGAAATTCTGCACGTGCTCAGTGTCTTCGCCTTCGAACACGTCGCCGAAGCGATGCATAAGCGGCGCGCTCCACGACCACAGCGGAACGCCCTCGCTATCCCGAATGACATAGAGCCCGATCGCCTTGTCGCAGGCCGGCCCGATCGTCTCCGCCGTGATTGTGTCCACTGCATCCGGCGCCGTGAACGCGACCTCGAACGTGGCGCTCACATCGCAGCGCGCGGATTCAGCGCGCGGGATGCAGGCGGCGACACTCAACGCGCACGCGACAAGAAGAAAGCGCATCACGGGCCGTACGCCACGATCATGGCGGGCGCGCGGGAGGCAGGATCGACGATCAGACATTGAGAGGCTTCCACCGCCGCCGCGTAGCAAATCATCGCCAAATTCCGCACACGCAGCATTTCGTAGGTGTCGCGGTCAAACGGCGTGTCATAGGCAAACGTCGTCGCACCTTCCGTGAGTGTCGCGACGCCTTCGCGCCATTCCGGCAATTCTCCGGAACGCATTTCGCTGACATCGGCCCAGCCGGCGAGGAACGTATTCATTTGTTCCGCCGAAACCGGGCTTGCGCCTTCCGGCGGGATGCCGCCGGCGGTCATGTCGTAATAGGTCGATGCAAACGCCCACAGCGGATCGCCGGCGGCGTTGCGCACCACCAATTGGACGACGGCCTGCGCACAAGAGGGGCCAGACGCGGTTGCCGTCACCACATCCGGCGCCGCGCTCGTCCATGCCACCTCATGCGTCGCCGAAAGCGAACAAGCCGCTTGCGCGCCGTTGGAAGCGGGCTGCCCGCACGCGCTCAGCGCCAATGCGGCAAGGCCAAGAAGAAGACGGCGCATGGAGCCCCTCGTAGATTCGAAGGCGCGACCATAGCCAGCGTGACCCCTTACGTCAGCCTATTCCGCCGCCTCCAGCGGCGCATGGCCGGCCAGGTCGCCGATTAGGTCTTCCGACGGCGATTGGAACAAGCCGTGCGGACGCTGCAATGCGGCAACCGCCGCCTCATAGCCGCCAGCGACGATCTCGTCGAAGCGCTTCCAATCGCGCATATCCATGTCGCCCATTTCCGGCGCAATCAGCAGATCGGCGCCTGAGCGGCCTTCCCAAGGGTCCACCGCCAGGGTCGCGGCGCGCATCAACAACGACGCAATCGGCGGCGCTGATTGAAACCCGTGCGCGGCCACCCAACCAAAGAAGCCCGGCGGATCGCGAAAATCTTCCGGATCGATGCCGTCGCGCCGCGCGACGTCTACGCCAATAATCGGGCCGCGATGCAAATCGCGCAGCACGTCGACCGGGAAGTTCTTCAACACCGCGCCATCAACCAGCAAGCCTTTGTCGCCATCCAACACCGGCGGCAGAATCCCCGGCAGCGAAATCGACGCGCGCAACGCCTTGCGCAACAAGCCGCCGCGATGGATGCGCACGTCGCCCGCAACCAGATCGGTCGACACCGCAAAGAACGGAATGCCCAAATCCTCGATCAGCGCTTCGCCGAAATGTTCGCGCAGCCGATCTTCCACACGCCGCCCGCGCACCAGGCCGACGACCGGCAGCATATAATCGCCCAGCGGATTGCTCTCGACGAACGCCTTGCGGATGCGCAATTCGATTTCGTCATTGTCCCAACCCATCGCCACGCACGCCGCCACGATCGCGCCCATCGAGGTGCCGCCGACCACATCGAACGGCAAACCCGCTTCGCGCAGCGCCCGCACCACGCCAATATGCGCGTACGCGCGCGCGCCGCCGCCGCTCAGCACAAGCCCGATCGAGCGCCGCGCGATGATGCGCGCCAAACGCGCCGCATCCTCATCTTCCAGGCCGCGCCAATGAAACAGCCGCGACGCCTCGCATGCATTGCGCCATTCGTTCGTCGTCGCCGCGACCCGATCCATGCCGTGATGCAACAGCACCACGTCGACCAAACGGAATTGCCGCGCCGGCGAGGGGTCCTCCGGAGGCAGCAGCGGAACGGAGGGCCGCGCGTCGGCGCGTGCGAAGAACCAAATCCGATCCGCCTGGCGCAGACAGGTGCGGAACCAGGGCGTGTCGGCGATCGGCGTCAGCAGGAACACCGCGTCATTCTTGCGCTCCAGCGCATCGAACCAAGCGCTGTTCATGCCTTCGCCGCTCAATTGACGGAAATCGTCTTCCGTCACGATCGCCGCGCGCGCCCCCAGCCGCTTCAGCGCCGCCTGCAATGTTTTGGCGCGCAGCTTGAGATCGATGGTCGGCGACGTTGAGATGAAGGCGTAGACTTTCGGTTCGGCGCGGGGATTGTTGCGATTGGTCGCGCGCGCCCGTGTCAGCATGATTTTGGCCATGCGCTCCATCATGGCCGGGTGGGCATGCACCAAGAGATCGAAGGCTGTCGGCGGCAGGCGTAGGATTTCGCTGTCGCGCATCGCGAACACGGAGCCCGAATGCGGCTCCTGGGCGATCATCGCCATCTCACCGATCGGCTCGCCCTGGCGGATGTAGCCGAGCAGGCTGTAGCCGCCCTTGTCGGTGGGCTTGAACGCGGCCAGCGACCCGGAAAGGAGGAAATACACCCCCTCCGGCGGCTCCCCGGCATTGATCAGCGCCCAGCCCGATGGGATCGAAAACCAGTCCGCCACGGCGTCCATGGCCGCCAGAACGTCGGCGGGCGCATCGGCCAGGAAGGGGATTTCGGCGAGGCTGGGCTTCATGGGGTATCTTGGGGGCAGGATAGGCCGGGTTTGTTAAGGCGCAATGAGAGCGGCTGTGGGCGCCGGCGCTGGCGGCGGTTTCCCCGCCGGGCGGGCGTTGCTAAGACCGCCCCATGACCGTCTATCTCGCCCACGCCCCGGCCGACCGCGACGCCGCGGAGGCGCTTGAGAAGGTCATCGAGCGGCGCGGCCAGTTCGTCGAACTGGACGATGGCCAGGTCGCTCTCCGGCCGATCCAGGCCAGCGATGTCTTCGTGCTTTTGGTTTCCCAGGCCTTGTTGTTCGCCACGGCGCGGCTACGTCTGGAGCAACGGGCGCTCGACGCCTGGGCCGATGGCCGCCTTATCCTGGTGAAGCTCGACAACGGCATCGCGCCTGTAGGCTTGCGCGATTTGCCGGCGATCGACGCCAGCTTCGAAGCGCAGCGCGAGTTCAAATGGAACGAAGTCGCCGACGCGATCCGCGAAAAGGTGCGCGCCTCTTTGCCTGAACCGCCCGAGAGCAGGGGCGGCGGCGTCGCTGGCCGCGTGCAATCGAAGATCCGCACGGAATTCGATGACGACGGGCGCCCGAATTGGTGGCTGCGCCTTGCGTTGTTGGTTCCAGGCGTCTGGGCGCTTGTGGTCAGTGGCGCGATCTGGCTTGCCAATCGCATCGGCCCAACGCCCGGCGGCTTGCGTGAACTGCGTCAGGGCGTCGACGCCTATGGCGTGCGCAACGGTTTGCCGCAGGGCGCCACGGAATGGGTGTTCGTGGGCGCGGTCGTCCTGATGCTCCTCGTCATCGTGACGAGCATCGCAAAGCTCTCCAAGCGTCGCGCCGCCCCCAGCGAGGCGTCCGAGGTCGAAGCGCCGGCTAGCGCCCCGCCACCCGCGCAGACTGACACTGTGTTCGTATCTTACGCGCGCGCCAACCAGAGCGACGTGTTGCCCGTCATCGACGGCGCGGCCAAGGCTGGCCGAAAATTCTGGCTGGACCAAAACGGCGTCAATGCCGGCGACGGCTGGGCTGGCGAAATCGTCCGGGCCATTCGCGCCGCCCGCGGCGTGGTGGTGATGTGCTCGAAAGCCGCTTTTGAGAGCGATCATGTGAAGCGCGAGATTTATCTGGCAGATCGTTACGCCAAGAAACTTGTGCCCGTCTTCATCGAACAAGCCGAGCCACCCGAGGATTTCGAGTATTTCTTCGCCGGCGTGCAGGCCCTCAAATTGTTCGAGACACCCGAAGCCGAGCGTCCCGAAGCGCTCGTGCGCGTGCTAGGATAGATTTATGTCCACTGATCCATCTTCCGTTCTTCTCGATGTCTCCCGCAACGGCGTGGCCGTTGTCACTTTGAACCGTCCCGACAAGCGCAACGCGTTCGATGAATTGCTGATCGCAGGGCTCGCCGACACGTTCGAAACGCTGAAGGGCGCCGACCACGTTCGCGTCGTTTTCCTGCGTGGGGCAGGGCAAACCTTCTGCGCCGGCGCCGATATCGACTGGATGCGGCGCGCCGCGGAACTGACGGAGCTGGGCAACGAAACCGATGCGCTCACGCTTGCCCGCATGCTGCAGCACTTGCATGAATTGCCACAACTCACCGTGGCGCTCGTGCATGGCGCCGCCATGGGCGGTGGGGCGGGGCTCGTGGCCGCATGCGATGTGGCCGTGGCGGTGAAGTCCACGAAGTTCGCCTTCAGCGAAGTGAAGCTTGGGCTCACGCCGGCGACGATCTCGCCCTATGTCGTGGAAGCGATCGGACCGCGCTGGGCCAAGGCGCTCTTCGCCACTGCCGAGGCCTTCGACGCGGCGTTCGCCGAGAAGATTGGCCTGGTCCAATACGCGGTTGAGGATGCTGAGGGGCTCGACCAAATGATGCTGCATCTCACCGATCTTGCGCTCGCGGCGGCGCCGGGCGCCGTCAAAGACGCGAAAGCGCTGGTGCGCTATGTTGCGGGTCATAAGATTGACGATAACCTCGCCAAGGAAACCGCGCGCCGCATTGCCGCGCGTCGTGGATCGGACGAAGGCAAGGAGGGCCTCGCGGCGTTCCTTGAAAAGCGTAAGCCGGAGTGGAATTCGTGAAGTTGAAGCGCGGCGCGAGCCGGTTCTGGGCCTTCATGCACCGCGCAAATCTGGTGCGTGGGCGCATGCCGTTCTGGCGCGTTGTCGTGGAAGCCAAGCTTGATCGCGGCATGCGCAAATGGCCGCGCAAGTTCGACGCCGCCGTCACCGCGGTGTTTGTCTGGGCCTACACGATTGAAGAGGCCGAAGGGCTGGCGGCGTTGGCGCTGCAGGAGGAAGGGCTCCAGGCGATCACCGCCGACGCCAAGAAATGCCCGCCGGCCGCCGCTCCCAAACGCGTACCGACCGCTGTGGCGCGCACGGAATTGCGCTTCCTACCGCGCCTTGAAGGCGAAACCGGCGCGGATGGCCCCTCTCGACGCGACGCGCGGGCTTGATCGCGCGAAGCGGGCGGCGGAGACTCTGAATCATGAGCGGGGAACTAGAAGCGGCTGGCGCGTTGGCGACGGCGGGACTGGCGGCGGGTGCGATTGAGGGGCGCGAGCCGCATGGCGGCGCCCATGACGGCAAGTGCCTCAATTGCGGCGCTGAGATCACGGGCCCGTTCTGCGCGCAGTGCGGGCAGGCCTCGCATCCGCACCGCAGCCTCACCCATGTGGTCGAGGAATTCCTCCACGGCGTCTTGCACTTCGACACCAAGGCGTGGCGCACGCTGCCGATGGTGATCTTTCGCCCTGGCACGCTCACGCGCAATTACGTCTACGGCAAACGCGCGCGCTACATCTCGCCGCTCGCGCTCTTCCTGTTCACGATCTTCTTCATGTTCTTCGTGTTCGCGTTCTTCCCGCCAGGCGGGTCAAGCGTGCCGGTGAATGTGGTCGAACGCCCCAACGCCGAGAGCTTGGCGCAGGCGCGCGAGGAATTGGCCGAAGCGCGCGCCAATCTCGCAGAGCTGCGCGCCCAGCCCGCGGCCGAAGGGGGGCTCGAGACGGGCATCACCAACGGCGTCGGCGCAGTGCTCGAGAACGAAATCGCACGGCTTGAAGAAGAGGTCGCGCGGCTCGAAACCGAGCAGGCGCGGACGCAGGCCATTGTCCTTGAGGAGCCCGCGCCCGATGCGGCCCAGACCGCGCCAGCCGCAACCGAAGAAGCGGCGGCGCCGGCCGCCGATGCGGCGTCGAGCGACGCCCAGGGCGAGGGCGCCGCAGGCGATGTGACTTGGCAAGAGCGTGCGCGCGATATCGCGCGGAGCGAGGATTTCGTCGTCATCGACGGCTGGGACAGCTTCAACGAGAAGGTCCGTCACAAGCTCGAGAACCCCGATCTGGCGCTCTACAAGATCCAGCAGGCGGCGTACAAATTTTCGTTCCTACTGGCGCCGCTGTCGTTGCCGTTCATCGCCTTGCTCTTTCTCTGGAAGCGCGGTGTCACGCTCTACGATCACATGGTCTACGCGCTTTACGCGCTCTCGTTTGCGTCGATCTTGTTCGTCACGATCATCATGACGGCGCAGCATCCGTGGACGAGTTGGCTAGTGGGCTGGCTGATCATGGCAGCGCTCCCGGTGCATACATTTTTCCACCTGAAGGGCGCTTACGCGCTCGGCTGGTTCTCCGCGCTATGGCGCACCTTCATTATGTTGAACTTCGCGGCCATTATCGCCGTGCTGTTTCTCATCATCATCGTCGTCTTGGGCTTGGCGAACTGACGTGGAAAACATTCTCGCCGACCCCGTCGTCCTCGAATTGATCGGCTCCGCCGCCGTCATTCTGCTGATGGTGGGGGTCGCCGCGATCCTTGGCTTCCGGATCGCCGCGCGGCTGGATGAAGACGAACTGAAGCGCCTCGCCGCGGCGGAGGGGGCGTGGGTGCAAGATTTTGTCATCGCGCCCGACAAGCGGCGCGCCCTCGCCAGGTTGACGGATGGCAAGCTCATGATCGCGCGCGTCATGGGTCTCGACACCAGCATCCGCATCGTTGCGCCGGGCGCGGTCCGGCTCAAGCTGCGTCCAGGCAGGCTGGAACTCGCGTTTGCCGATATCGGCTATCCGCCGCTACATATGCGTCTCAAAGATCAGCCCGCATGGCTCGCGGAGCTGGCGTCCGGAGGAAATTAGGCTGTGGCAAACCCGCTTGATCCGCCCTTTGATATTCCACCGATTATCACCTACGCGGTGCCGGGTTTCGTGCTGCTGATCATCATTGAAATGATCGTCGTGAGGCTCACCAAGAAGGGTCGCTACGATTTCGCCGATTCCGCCACGAGCCTCAGCATGGGTTTCGGCAATCGCGTCTTCGGCGTGCTGTTCGGCGGCCTCGCCATCGCCGCCTATTATTGGGTCTATCAATTCCGCCTGTTCGATCTGGGCTGGACCATCCCGGTCATGGTCGCCTGCTTCTTCGCGGAAGACCTGGCCTATTATTGGTTTCACCGCATCGCGCACGAGCGCCGCTGGTTCTGGGCCAGCCACATCATCCATCATTCGTCGCAGCATTATAATCTCACGACGGCGCTGCGTCAGACCTGGACCGGCACGCTGGGCCTAAGCTTCATCTTCTGGCTGCCGCTCGTCTATATCGGCTTCCCGCCGCTCATGGTGCTGATGTTCTCCGCCATCAGCCTTGTCTATCAATTCTGGATTCACACCGAGACGATCGGCCGAATGGGCCCGCTCGAATGGGTAATGAACACGCCCTCGCATCACCGCGTCCACCACGCGACCAATCCGAAATATCTCGATGCCAATTACGCCGGCGTGCTGATCATCTGGGATCGCCTGTTCGGCACCTTCGTCGCGGAGGACGACAAAGAGCAGATTCATTACGGCATCATCAGCCAGCTCGGCACCTTCAATCCGCTCCGCGTCGCCTTCCACGAATGGATCGGCATGTTCCGCGATGTGAGGAACGCCAAGAGCTTCCGCGAAGTGCTCGGCTACACGTTCGGCCCGCCCGGCTGGAGCCCGGACGGTTCGCGCAAAACCAGCGCCAGCATCAAGCGAGCCTGGGCCGAGCGGCAGCAGCAACAGCCCTCAGCGATCGCGGCTGAATAATGTACGTCCCGGCGCATTTCGCGACCGCCGACGCGGATGCGCTGATCCAACGCCTCGCGCGCCGCTGGGCCGGCGTGCTGGTGAGTGTCGACGCCGACGGCACGCCTATCGCCACGCATCTGCCCGTGCTCTGGAACGCCGAGGCGCGCACGATCACTGGCCACATCGCCCGCGCCAATCCGCATTGGAAATTGGGTGAGGGGCGGGGCCTGCTCGTACTCAACGGCCCCGAAGCCTACGTCTCGCCCAGCTATTACCCATCCAAAGCCGAGCACGGCAAAACCGTGCCGACTTGGAATTATGAAGCCGTGCACTTAAGCGGCCGCGTCGAATGGTTCGACGATGCGGCGCGCCTGGAAGAAATCGTCAGCGATCTCTCGGATTTCTTCGAGCACGATCGCCCCCAACCCTGGGCTGTCGGTGACGCACCGCGCCCCTACATCGACGCACTACTGCGCGGTATCGTCGGCGTCACGCTCCACGTCGATCGCATCGAAGCCAAACGCAAACTCTCGCAAAACAAGAGTGCGGCCGATTTCGACGGCGTCGCCAAAGGCTTGTCAGCGAGCGCCGATCCACTCGCGCGCGAAGTTGGCGACCTCATGCGTGCAGAACGCGCAGTCTCCGACGATCCGAGCGGCAATTGAGATGACCCTCCACATCGTCAAACTCTGCGTCGGCGCCGATAGCGTCGAGGATCTCGCCGAATGGCAGATCGGCCAGATCAAGCGCGCCAAGAAGGAGAAGCGCAAAATCACCGCGCCCGTCTGCGGCACGCGCATGTGGCCCAAGCGCGCCGACGAGGTGTTGGCCGGCGGCTCACTCTATTGGGTGATCAAAGGCGTTGTCGTCGTGCGTCAGCGCATTATCGCCATCGATGACGTCACCGACGATCACGGCGAACGCTGCGGCCTCTATCTCGACGCGCATCTGCAGCGCACCGTGCCGCAACCGCGCCGCGCCTTCCAAGGCTGGCGCTATCTCGACCCCAAAGACGCCCCCGCCGATCTCAGCGAAGCCCAAGGCGGCGCCGATCTGCCGGAGCATTTACGTCGGCAACTCGTGGAACTCGGCGCCTGGTGAGCCTCAGGCTGGCAGGGTCGCCCAGCTGACCCGCCGCTCTGGATCAAGCGTCACCGTCAATTGCCGCAACGCCGCCGTGCCCACATTCACTACCGGCAGGCCATCGATCAGTGCGATCTCCGGATCGGTCAAGGTAAGCGGACCAATCTGCACTGCGCCACGCAATTGCGCGCTGTAGCGCGGGCGGGCGCCATCCACGAAGCGTACTGTTCCGGTTTGCACCGGCGGCCCCGCCAGCGGCAGCGACGCGGCGAACGCATATGGAAACGAGATCAGATGCGGAGCGCCCGTGTCCATATGCGCATCGAACCGTTGCTCACCGACGCGGACCGGCATCACCGGCAACGGACGCTCGCTGGTGTAGGAGGTGCTTTGAGCGCCTGGCGCATGGGCGCGATCGGTGATCCGCATCAGCGAACGCGCGAATTCAAACACCACCAGCCGGCCGCTGAAAATGTTCGGGCTAATGACCCCGGCGTGGTCGGCGTTCTGGATCATTTGCGGAATGGCGGCGGCGTCGAAATCGGGCAGCGTCGTGTCGCCGACGCGCGCGCCGGCAATCGTCGTGCGAAAACCCCGCACGGGCGTACCGCCCGCAGGGGAGCCGACTTCGATCGGTTCAAGTTGGGGCAAGCCCCAACGTCGTGCGCGTTCCACATCGATCACGCTGCCGCCGGCGCCGGTGTCGACCACCCAAGCCTCGGTCTCGCCGCCGGGGATGGCGACCATCACACGCGGTCGCCGCCCCGTCATATCCAGCGGAAGCGCGGTCTCGCCCTCGGTCGCCCATGCGGCGTGCGGGACGAGAAACGCCAGAGGCGAAAGGGCGATACTGCGGCGAGAAATCATGGATGGCTCCTTGTGTCTGGAGCAAATGCGCGAGCTGTGTTGCAGCACTATTGCAGACCATTGCAAGCGTGCTTCAGCCAAGTGCGATCAGCCCAACACCTTCTTCACGTCCGCGCAAAACGCCGTCACGTCCGCGACGTCGTGATAAAGCCCAAAGCCAATCCGCAGCACGTCATCGCGCGCATCCGTCACGATGTTCGCCGCCATCAGCTTGGCCTTCCATTCCGTCGCGTTCGGATGGCGCAAGCTCAAAAACCGCGCCTGATGTCCGCTCGCATTCGGCCGCAACAGCTCCGCCTTGCGCAACACGCCAGCTTCGCCGGCGCCAATCGCTTCTTCCATCAAATTGCGCAACGTGCCCAAGCGCGTTGATATTGCGACCGTGTCGAGCTCTTCGTCGAACAACATCTCCTGCACCGCATTGAATCGATAAAGTCCCGTCGGATCATACGTCGCACCCAGGAAGCGCCCGCCATCGGCCGAATAGCCGATCTCGCCCTGCTTCGCTTCGATAGCGCCGAAATCGGCAAACCAGCCCGTATAAGCGGGGCGGGGCGCGAAGCCGTGCGGCGCGTGCAGGAAACCTGCACCTTCGCCCGCCATGGCGTATTTGTAGCCGCCGCCCAGCAGAAACACGCGGTCCGCCACAAGTGAGAAATCGCACGGCAGCGCCATGAACGAATGATAGAGATCGAGCACGACCCAAGTCTCGCCCGGCGTCGCAAAGCTGGCGATCTCTTCGATCCCGTCAAAGCGCAGCCCGCTCTTGAACATCACATGCGAGAGGAACGCGATGTCCGGCGCTTTCTCGCGCATCGCCGCCACGAAGCGCTCAGTAAACGTCGCGTATGGCTCGCACGGCACAACGCGCAGCGTCACGCGGCCTTCTTCCACCCAGCGCGCGCTTTGTCGTCGGAACGAGTGAAACTCGCCGTCCGTCGTCAGCACATCCAGCGCACCCGGCTTCCGCGCCGAGAAAATCCGCTCGATGAATTCATGCGTGTTCGGCGCGAACGCAATTGTGCGTGGATCAGGCAGCTTCAGCTCCATGGCGATATTCGCCTGCGCGCGCGGCATCACTTCGCCGAATACCTTGTCCCATTTCTTGTCGGCCAGGCTCGCCGCGTCCTCCCACGCCGCCAGATGCCCTTCATAGGACGCATCCGGCCACAGATGGTGCGAGTGCGCCGCAAAGTGCAGCCGGTCCGGCGCCGCCGCCAACGCGCGCGAGAAGAGGTGCTTGTAGCTCTTCATAGCTTCGTCCTGAGTGACCAGATTTCCGGAAACGCGCGCCGCGTCAGCGTTTGCTGCAGATAGCTCACGCCGTCGGTGCCGCCCGTACCGCGTTTACGGCCAATAATGCGCTCCACCGTCACCACATGCTTGTGACGCCACACCAAAAGCGCATCGTCCAAATCAATCAGCTTCTCCGCCAGCTGATAGAAGGGCCAATGCGTCTCCACATCGCGATACACGGCGAGCCACGCCGCCTCGACAGCTTCGCTCTCCGCATACGGCGTGCCCGCCGGTCGCTCGTAGGCACTCCGCGGAATATCGAATCCCGCCTTCGCGAGCTGCGCCAACACGTCGTCATACAAAGTCGGCGCAGCGAACGCGTCTTCCATCGCGCGCCGTTCGTCGCTGCCCTCCGGCTGGAAACGCAAGAACATCGGGTCCTTGATGCCCAGTCGGTACTCTAACGTACGGAATTGCGCCGATTGGAAACCAGAGCTTGTGCCCAGAGCCGCACGGAAGTTGAGATAGTCCGCAGGCGTCATGGTTGAAAGAATGTCCCACGTCTGCGTCATCACCGCTTGAATACGCGAGACGCGCGCAAGATTTTTGTACGCTGGCACCAGATTGCCCGCGCGAATTTCAGCTTGCGCCGCATCAATCTCGTGCAGCGTCTGTTTCATCCACAATTCCATGGTCTGGTGGAGAATGACGAACAGGAGTTCGTCATGTTCCCCCGTCAGCGGCTGTTGGCAGCCCAGCAGCTCCTTCAAGCCAAGATATTGGCCATACGTGATGTCTTGGCGCATCGCCGGTGTTCCTTCCATTGAATCACGAGCTTAGCCCATTTGGCGCAGGGCGGCAGGCGTCGCCTCCGCACGCGCCCGGGCAAATTTCCGGTTTGGCGACGGTTAACGACCTGCTAGGGAAACGCCCATCGAGGGCAGAAGCCAAGGAGGGTAGGCCTATGGCCGCTGTGGGACGCACACTTCTAATCATTCTCGTTGTCGTACTGGGGATTGGCGCGGCTGCGTATTTCCTCGGCCCGAAGACGGCGAGCCGCACTGAGACTCTGCAAATCGATCGCCCGGCGCCGACCGTGCTCGCGCGCTTGGCCTCCACGCCGGTGGGCGCAACTGTGACCGAAGGCGTCACGATCGCGGAAGCCGCCAGCGTTGAAGGCGATGTCGTCACAGCACCTGTGACGTTCGCGGATGGCGCAACGGGTCGCGTTGTCTACACCGTCACGCCGGATGGCGAGGGCTCCACCGTGCTGGTGCGCCTTGAGCAAGACCTCGGCGCCAATCCGCTCAATCGCTTTGACGCGATCACCGGCGGCGAAGTTGCGCCGCTCATCGCCACGGCGGCGTCGGCGGTTGAGACCGATCTCAACGCGCTGCCGACGGCGAGCTTTGTCGGCCTTGCCTACAATGTCGTGAGCGTGGAAGCGCGTCCGTTTTTCTACATCCAAAACTGCGCGCCCGCCGATGCGGAAGCGGTGGAAGATGTGGTCGCGCAAAGCTTGCTCGCGCTGCGCCCGATCATGCAGCGCCAAAACCTGCAAATCGCCGGCGAGCCGATTGCGGTCGAGCCACGCGTCGAAGCCAATCAATATTGCTACCAGATTGGCTATCCCTACACCGGCCGTCCGCCGCGCGTACTCGCGGTTGGCACAGCCGGTCAAACTCCGGCCGGTCAGGCGCTGCGCATCGTCTACACCGGCACGGAAGATGACGTGCTTGCGCAGGTCTACAATCCGATGGACGCGCTGCTCGCGGCGGCCCACTTGGACGATCCGACGACGACGGATGACGATTGGACGACGTTTGAAGTCTATCATGATGATCCGACGCAAGCCGGCGGCTCGCGCAATCGCGAGATCTATTACGTCGTGCAAGGCGACATCAGCGCCCTGACGCGTATCGCGCCGCCAAGCGAACCGGCCGCCGTGCCAGCGCAAGCGCCCGCCGCCGAGCCGGCCGCGACCGAACCGGGCGCTGCGCCCGCACCGGCCGCAACGCCGGCGGAAACGCCCGCGCCAGCGCCAGCCACGCCATAACAGCGTCGCACAACGCAAAACGAGAGGGCCGCGACGCAAGTCGCGGCCTTTTTTGTTTTGATATTCCTCCTCAATTCTCCTCGCCCTCGAGGGGCGAGGTGGCTCGCGGGCTACGCCCGCGAGACGGAGTGGGTGGCTGCTCAGTCTCAAATGCCCGCATGCGGGCTGCGCGTGGCTCAATCCCCCGCTGCGGACCGCCGGCTTCCAGCCGGCCCGTTCGAAAGTCCAAGACCACCAAAGGCTTTGCACGCGCGAAAGCGGAAGTTTGCGCTCCGCGCAAGCGATTCTATTCGACCGCTCCCACCCGACTCGATACTGGCCGGCATGGACGACGCGCTCACACTCCCCCTTGCCGATATCTGGACCCGCACCCGAACCATGTTCGCGCGGCTGCGCGCGATGATCGGCGCCAAGCAATGGCTGAACGCGCTCGAAGCGTTGGCGCGCAAACTCATTTTCCTCGAAGCCCTGGCGCTCGCGCCGGCCGAGCCCAAGCCGCCGCCGGTGCCGCTGCATGTGCGTCAAATGCAGAAGATCCAGTTTCAGATGCAGGCGAAGACTGCGGCGACCGCGCGCGCCCAACGCTACGCCTTTCGCCTCTGGCCGCACGCCAAACCCCATCCCGCACGTATTCGTCTGCTGGGCGCGCCGACTTCGCGCTTCGAAGCCGAGGAACTCGAACGCCGCCGGCTGCAAATCGAGCGCCTCAAACAAGGCCGCGCCAATCGCTTGCCCGAGCCGCAGCGCCTCATCCGCCGCATCCATGCGCTCGGTCACGTGTTCGAAAAGCCGTTGCTCTACGCCAAGCGCTTGGCGCGCAAACTGGCCAAAGCCAGCAAGAGCTTCATCGCCAAAGTCGCGCTGAAGCGCCAACCGCGCTCGGTTTATGTCGACGGCCGCCTCCAAGGCGACGCCGGCAAACTCTGCTGGCTCG
>NZ_DASVYD010000072.1:0-73880 GCF_036392335.1 Vitreimonas sp. | reverse complement strand
CAAAAGGCCCTTGGGATTGTTGATAGTGCCGAAGCCCTCGCGCAGATACGCGACCGCCTGATCGAGCAATTCCATGAGCGCCCCTCCGTTCGACCCGTCCCCACGGGGTGGCCAAGGTTAAGCAGGATCGCGCCGAGCCGTCTAGCGCGCCAGGATTACGCCCCGCCGCCGAATTGGGCAGTCCATTCAGCCACCTGTTCGTCCTCGATTTTCTTGAACAGAACATCCGGCGGGTTGATCTGCAGACCACGCGGGAGCGCATCCCACACGCCGCGGTCAGCAGGGTTTGGCCACATCCGATTCTTCTCCGGCACACCCATGGCGTCGAGCACCGTCTTGGCCGCGTCCGGAATGAAGGGCTGAGCCAAGATGGCGAACAGCGCGCACGCATTGAGCCCCGTCCGCACGCCAACCGCCGCCGCCTCGGGATCGGTCTTGAACGCCGTCCAGGGCGCTGCGACTTGCAGATATTCGTTGCCCGCGACCCAGATGGCGCGCAACTCGGCCGCCGCCTTGCGGAATTCCATTTGCTCGTGGAATTGCGTGAGCGCCGTCAAACGTTCGGCGAATTCTTGTGCGAGCTTGTCTTCGTTCGCGCCCCATGCGCCGCCGTCCGGCACTTTCGAGTCGAATTTCGACGCCGCGAACCGCGTGATGCGGTTCACGAAATTGCCGAACACGTTGGCGAGGTCGGCGTTGATGGTTTGCTGGAATTGCTCGAGCGTGAACGCGGCGTCCGAACTTTCGGGTGCGTTCGCCATGAGATACCAGCGCCAATAATCGCTCGGCAGCAGATCAAGCGCTTGATCCATGAAGATGCCGCGCTTCTCAGAAGTCGAGAACTTGCCGCCGTACCATGTCACCCAATTGAACGCCTTCAAGCGATCAACCAGCTTCCACGGCTCGCCCGAGCCCATGATCGTCACGGGGAAACTGACGGTGTGGAAGGCGACGTTGTCCTTGCCCATGAATTGGACGTAGGTGACATCGTCAGCGCCCTTGTCGGTGCGCCACCAGCGTTCCCACTTTTCTTGAGAATTGGCGCCGCCAGTTGCTTCCGCCCATTCGACGGTCGAGCCGATATATTCCACCGGCGCGTCGAACCAGACGTAAAAGACCTTGTTCTCAAAGCCCGGGCGTATCTGTCCGTTTTGCGTAACTTTGATGCCCCACGAGAGATCGCGTGTGATCGAGCGATCGATCAGGCCTTCATCGAGCCATTTGTACGCAATCGAGCGCGCCAGCGGCGGCCATTCGGTCGCTTGATCGACCCAAGCCCGGATGCGCTCTTGCATCAGCGGCTGCTTCAAGAAGAGATGCGCCGTGTCGCGCGCCTCCACATTGGTTGAGCCTGAAATCTTGGAGCGTGGGTTCTTTAATTCAATCGGATCGAGCAGCGTGCCGCAATTGTCGCATTGATCGCCGCGCGCACGTTCGAAGCCACAATTCGGGCACGTGCCCTCGACATAGCGGTCCGGCAGAAAGCGCTTATCGTCGATCGAATAAATCTGCTTGGAGACGCGCTCTTCGATCAGCCCGTTCTTTTCCAACGCCTCGCAGAAATGCTGCGTAAGCTTGTGGTTCGGCGGATTGGACGAACGGCCAAAATGGTCGAACGACAAACGGAAGCCGTCGCAGGCGTCCTTCTGAATCTGATATTGCTGCGCGCAATAAGTGGCGACGTCCTGGCCCGCTTCCGCCGCCGCGAGTTCAGCCGGGGTGCCGTGCTCGTCGGTGGCGCAGATATAGAGCACCTCATGGCCCTGCAAGCGGCGAAACCGCGCATGGATATCCGCCGGCAGCATCGAGCCGGCCAGGTTGCCCAGATGCTTGATGCCGTTGATATAAGGAAGCGCGGACGTGATGAGGTAGCGAGCCATGATGCTCGCATGTAGGGCGTTCACCCGCCCTGACGCAACATCGGACCGCCGCCTGCCAGCTAGCCCTTTCAGATCATCCGGAACGACCCCGACAGGAAGCCGGCGGTCCGATGATCACGCGATCGACGCCGGATCGGCTTTGATGCGCGCATAGGCTTGCGCCATTTTCGTATCGTATTGATTGGCCGCGTAGCCGGGGCCGTTGTAGCGGCTGGCGAAACCCGTCCAGTCCTTGCGCTGCAACTCGTCAGCCAAGCTATTGGCGCGAATGAAGCCCTCGAACGCCTCCAACTGATCGCGCTCCGAGCGCGCGAGCTTCGAGACGTATTCGTGCGCATTCGCCATCGACAGGTTCGGATAATTCTGACCGAGCACCTGGAAGCGGCCGTAGCTCGCGCTGGCCAGCGCAGCCTCAGCGTCAAGCGCATAAGCTTCCGTCAGCTGCGCCCATCGCTCGGCCTGGGTCCGCGGATAGCCGCCTGGCGTGCGGTTCGAGACCGTTGGGTTGGATGCGTCAAAGCGCGAACTGGTTTTGCGCGAGAAGAGATGGCGCTCAAATAGAATAATCGGACGGCCATCCTGCGCGAAGCCGCCCAACGGACCCGACTCGACTTCCGCGACCGCCGCCACAGCTTCCCACTCGCAGCCAAGACGTGCGGCGACCGCTTCAAAGTCCGCGCGACGCAACGGCGAGGCGTCTTGCACACGCAGCCCCTCCAAATACCCGCCCGCCGCTGGCGGAGGAGGTGGTGGCGGAGGTGGCGGCGCGACGGGCGGTGCTGTCGGCGGGGACGCCGGAGGCGCCACAGGCGGCGGCGCTGGTGGCGTCGCTGGCGGACGCGGCGGCGGCGATGTGGTCTTCGCGCCGCCACGGCGACCGAAGATCAAGCGAAACAGCGCTTCGAAAAAGTTCATCGGCCGCCCCTACCCCAAAATTAAGATGTCGCTTTCAAGCGTTCATATGCTTCGCGCATGAGACGTCCGTAGCGCTCGACCTGGCCCGAGCCATTGTAGCCCGCCGCGAAGCCTTCCCAATCCTTGCGCACAAGCTCGTCGGCGAGATTGTTCGAGCGCACGAAATTGGCGAACGCCTTGAGCTGTTGCGCCTGGCTGCGGCACATGTCGGAGACGAAAGATTTGGGATCAGGGAAACCGCAAGCGTTGTGGTTGAAGCCCATGATCTGGAACAGGCCATAGCTCGCCGATGCGATCGCCTCTTGCGGATTGAGCGCATAGGCCTCGCGCAATTGCGCCCAACGTCCGTCCTGCGTGCGCGGATATTTGGTGGCGTCCCAAGAGCGGTAAGAGATCGTCGGATGGCTCGTATCGTACTGCCGATTGGTGCGGCGCGAGAAAATGTGGGGCTCGAACAGGATAATGGGTTTGCCATTCGCGGCGAACGCACCCGCCGAGCCGCTCTCCACCTGCACCACGGCTTGGATGGCTTCGACCTCGCAGCCGAGCATGGCCGCGACTTCTTCGAAGTCGGCGCGCGTCAGCGGATCGCGCGTACCCGCGACGAGGCTATCCAAATAACCGTCGCTTGCGGGCGGCGGGGCCAACGTGCCGTAGGCGCGCGCGAGCGCGGAGGAATATTGCCCCGCGCCGTTTTCACCCTCATACGCGCGTGCGAACGTGTCCCAATCACGGCGCTGCAGCTCGTCGGCAAGGCCCTTGCGCGAAATGTAGGCTTCGAACGCGGCCAATTGCCGAGCCTCCGAATGCGCCATATCGCGCACGAATGAGAACACGTCGGAATAACCCGCATCGGCGAAGTAGCGTCCCGGCAATTGGAATGCGCCCCACGACGCAGCGCCTAACGCGGCCTCCGCATCGAGCGCAAAGGCCTCGCTTAACTTGCTCCAGCGTGAAGCCTGCGTGCCCCCAAGATACGCACGGTTCGACGCCTGCGACACACCAGGGTTCGAGGCGTCGAAGCGACCCGCGGTGGCTTGGCTGAACCAGAACGGCTCGAAGGAGAGGAGCGGCTTGTTGTCGGCAAAACCGGGCCCGGCGCTCTCAACTTTGATCACCGCCTTCAAGACATTGACCTCGACGCCAAGCCGTTGCGCCGAGGCGGCAATCTCCGCGTCGGTCAGACGGGCCGCATTCGTCGCGCGCAAAGCATCGAGCGAAAAGCCGACAGAGGGATCGATCGGCGGTGGCGGCGCGGTGTTGACCGGCGGCAATGGCGCGGGCGGCGTTGGCGGCAATGGCGCGATCGGCGGCGGCGCAGGCGGCGTAACAGGTGGAGGCGGCGCGGCGGGCGGAGGCGCAGGCGGCGTCGCTGGCGGACGCGGCGGCGTCGCGGGGGGACGCTCCGGCGGCGGCGGCGAGGTCGGCCGCGAACCACGAGAGCCGAAAATCGCGCGGAACACAGAATCCCAGAAGCTCATGTTATTTCCCCACTTTTCTGTGTTCGCCGCGACCAGCGCGGAGGTCCCCTGCGGCGCGAGCCACGCACCCGGCCTTAACCATATCCGACACGCGCCGCAAAGGGGAGTTTGCCCGGACGATTTTCCTTTCCGACGAAGTGCGGACCAGGACTTCCGTCACAGACGCGACGCTGGCAAAAGGTCGCCCGCGCCGCCTTAGCTCAGCTGGTAGAGCACCTGATTTGTAATCAGGGGGTCGTGGGTTCGAGTCCCCCAGGCGGCACGTTTTCCGCGCGGCGCTAAGCCGCGTGAAGCCCCGATTGCGCACTGCGGCGACACGCAGGACATTCCGATCCGCGTTGAGGGAAGGGTTTGAGCCACATGATGCGTCGTCTTCTGATTTCCGCCGCTCTCGCCGTTGTGCTTTCCGCCTGCGGCCCCTCCGCCGAACAAAGCGCGAGCACGCAAAGCGCCGCCGAGGCGCCGGTCGCCGCGCCCGCTGCTGCGCCCGCCGCACCCGCGCCGAATGCGGAAGAAATTCAAGCAGCGCTGGCTGCCCTGCCCGCGCCGTATAACGAGGGAGATTACGAGGCCGGTCGCCGCGTGTTCGCGCAATGCCGCTCTTGCCATACGATCGAAGCTGGCGCGCCCAATCGTGTTGGCCCGAATCTTCATGGCGTTTTTGGCCGCGAGATTGGATCGCTTGAGGGCTTCAATTATTCGCAAGCCGTGCAAGACGCGGACTTTGTTTGGGACGGCGCGCAGCTCGATCATTGGCTCGCCAACCCGCAGTCCTTCTTGCCGGGGAACCGAATGGCGTTCGCGGGCGTGCGCAACGAAACGCAACGGCGCGATCTTATCGCTTATCTCATGGTCGAAAGCGCGCCCGCGCCGTGATCATTCGGCGGGGCGAGCAATCGCCTCGTCGTGTTCAAACGCCTCGATCTCTTTGGCGGTCGCTTCCGGCGACTTGGTGTAGCGCGCGAGCAGATCGTAGAAAGCCGGGATCACGAAAAGGGTCAGCATCGTCGCGAGCGTGAGGCCGAAAAAGATGACGACGCCGATCGTCATCCGGCTCTCACCGCCCGCGCCATGACCCATAATAAGTGGAATGGCGCCGACCACGGTCGCGACCGACGTCATGAGCACCGGGCGCACGCGCAGATCCGAGGCTTCAACGATTGCCTCGCGGATCGATCTGCCTTCGTCGCGCAATTGATTGGCGAACTCGACGATGAGGATGCCGTTCTTAGCCGCGAGCGCGATCAAGATAATGAGACCGATCTGGCTGTAGATGTTCAGCGTGAAGTCGAACAGGAACAATCCGAACAGTCCGCCGGTGAGCGCCAACGGCACCGAGAGCATAATCACAAGCGGGTGGACGAAGCTTTCGAACTGCGCCGCCAACACCAAGAACACGATCAGCAACGCGAAGCCGAAGGCGAAAACGATCGCACCGGTCGATTGTTTGAACTGGCGCGCTGCGCCGGTGTAGTCGATCGCGATCGGCTGCTCGCCGATTTCCTCGCGTGCGATCTGCTCCAGTTCGTTGAGCGCATCGCCGATCGCGTAATCGCCGGCGATGGATGCCGCCACCGTGATTGCGGCTTGACGATTCATGCGCCGCCGCTCGGCCGTGTCGCCCTGCGCGCGCGTCGTCACCACGGTCGAAAGCGGGATCAATTCGCCGGTGCGATCCGAGCGAACAAATTTGTTGGACAGATCGGCGATGTCAGAGCGCTCGTCGCGCTCGGCTTGAAGATAGACGTAATATTCCTCGCCGCGATCGGTGATCGTGTTCACCCGACGCGATCCCATCGTCGCTTCGAGCGTACGACCGATCGCCTGAACGGAGACACCGAGCGCCGCCGCGCGCTCGCGGTCGATATCCACCAGCACGCGCGGCGAGGTCGGCTCGTAATTCATCCGCGGCCGCTGGAAATTAGGGCTTTCGCGCAACCGGTCGACGATGCGCGTAGCAACCGGCGCCACCTGCTCATACGTCGATCCCAGCAACACGATCGAAGCGCCGTCGGCGCCGCCACCGCCGCCGCCGCTGAACGGGCTCTGCATGCGCGCGCGGATCGTGGCGCCGGGGATCTGCGCCAAGCGCTGGTTGATCTCGGTCTCGATCTCCGCGCCGGAGCGATGGCGATCTTCCCAATTGGCGAGAAACACGCGCGCGATCCCGCTCGAGAAACGGCTCGTGCCGGCGTCGCCGAAGCCCGGCGCAACCACCAGCACACGCTGGGCCTCGCCGGATTCGACATAGCTCATCAACACGTCCTCGACTCGGGACATGACGCGACTGGTGTACTCGAAGCCGGCGCCTTCGGGCGCTTGAGCGAACACTATGAGATTGCCGCGATCTTCCGCTGGCGTGAGTTCCGAAGAGAGCTGCGTGAAGATGAAGCCGCCAAGCAGTACGACCGCGCCGAACACAGCGAAGACCAAGCCTTTGGCCTGCAGCGCCGCCTCCAAGGAGGCGCGATAGGAGCTGCGGAGCTTGTCGAGCGCACCGTCAATGATGCGCGTGAGGCGCGTCTCTGACTTCACCGGCTTCACAAGTTTCGAGCACATCATCGGCGACAGAGAAAGCGCCGCGAAGGCGGAGATCACGACCACGCCCGCGATCGTCACGGCCAGTTCAACAAAGAGACTGCCGACATAGCCGCCGACGAAGAGCAGCGGCGCGAACACCGCCACCAGCACGGCCGACGTCGCGACAATCGCAAAGAACACCTGCCGGGTGCCGCGCTCCGCGGCCACCAAGGGGGGCTCACCGAGCGTGTCGACGCGGCGCTGGACATTCTCCAACACCACGATCGAGTCGTCGACGACGAGGCCGATCGCCAGCACAAGCGCCAGAAGGGTCAGCAAGTTGATCGAGAAGCCAAAGACGGACATCACCAGGAACGCACCGACCAGGCAGACCGGAATGACAGCCGCCGGGATGAACGCGGCGCGCCACGACCCCAGGAACAAGAAGATCACCAGCACCACGAGGATGGTGGATTCCAGCAGCGCTTGGCCCACGCGTTGGATGGCGCGATCGATGAAAAGCGTCGCATCGTACGAGAGCACGAAGCGGGTCCCTTCGGGGAGGGTGGGCGTAATGCGCTCGATTTCGGCCTTGACCTCGCGCCCCACATCAAGCGCGTTAGATTGCGATTGGCGGACAATGCCCAGGCCCACTTGCTCTACGCGATTGCCGCGGAACAGGCTGCGCGTTTCCTCAGGTGCGATCTCGACCCGCGCCACATCGCCCAACCGCACAACGGCTTCATCGGTCGCCGAGCGGCTGATCGGCAAGCGCTGGAATTGCTCAGGCGTTTCGAACGCGCGCGCGACCCGAACTTGATAGTCACGTTCCTGGCTTTGCACGTAACCGGCGGGGAGTTCGATATTCTGACTGCGCAGCGCACTCTCGACGTCCTGCACCGTCAAGCCGCGCGCTGCGAGCGCGTTGGTGTCCAACCAGATTCGTAAGGCGCGGCGGTAAGCGCCGCCGATCTGCACATTGGCGACGCCGTTCAGCACTGCGAGCCGATCGACTACATAACGGTCGGCATAGTCGGTCAGTTCGATTCGATTGAGCGTCGTCGATTCCAGGCTGTACCAAATGATCGCATCCGCGTCGGCGTCGGCCTTGCGGATCACGGGCTCATCGACGTCGGCTGGCAATTGACCGCGGGCGCGGCTGACGGCGTTGCGCACGTCATTGGCGGCATCCTCAATATCGCGGTCGAGCGTGAATTCGATATTGATCGAGGACCGCCCATCGCGGCTCGTCGCGCCGATGACGTCGATGCCGTCAATGCCCGAGAGCTGATCTTCGATGACACGCGTGATCTGGTTCTCAACCACCTGCGCCGAGGCGCCCGGATAGGACGTGTTGACCGAGACAATGGGGCGGTCAACATCCGGCAATTCGCGCAGAGGCAGCGTCGTGAATGCAATCAGACCAAAGGCGATGATGATCAGCGACAGGACTGTCGCGAGCACCGGACGTCGGACGGAGAGGTCGGAAAGCGTCATCCAGGTTTACCCGCGCGGCCGCAATTCGGGCGCCGCCGCGCCGCTCGGCGCGTCGGCGGCAACCTGGATTGGCAAACCTGGACGCATGCTCTGCACGCCCTCGGTCACCACGGCGTCGCCGATCTCCAAGCCCGCCAGGACCTCGGCCATCCCGCCACTGCGTTGCCCCGTCTGAATACGCACCAATTCCGCCGCCTGCCCCCCATCCCGGGCGGCGACGCGATACACATAAGCGCCGTCGGCTTGATCCAAGATCGCGATCTCTGGAATCGCCAACGCTTCGCGCGGGTTGGATCGCACCTCCACGGTCATCAGCATGCCCGGGCGCAACGTCTCGTCGCGGTTAGGCAACATGGCGCGCACGCGCACCGTCCGCGTCGTCGGGTCGACCCGGCTGTCGACGTTGGCGATGCTTCCTTGGAAGACGCGGTCGGGATAGGCGCCTGCCCGGGCGACGATCTCTACGCCAGGGGCCACTGTCGCGACGCGCGTTTCCGGCACATCGAAATCAAGCTTGATTTCGCTGATGTCGTCGAGCGTGCCGATCTGATCGCCGGGGCGCACATATTGCCCGGGGCTGGCGGTGCGCAGGCCGACGACGCCGGAGAATGGGGCCGTGATGGTGCGGTCGGCGATGCGCGAACCGCCCGCGTTGACGCGCGCAGCGGCGGCGTCCGCTGCCGCGCGAACCGTGTCGAGGCGTGCTTGCGAAGCGAAGCCGCGCTCATAAAGCTCCTGATAACGGCGCAATTCCTCCTGCGCCGCCTCATTCGCCGCGCGCGCTTCCGCAAGATCCGCCGCCTGTTCGACGTTCGACATCTCGACCAGCACCTGGCCGCGCCGAACCCGATCCCCGCTATCGAAGCGTAGCAGCCGAATTGTGTCAGCAACCTTCGGCGTCAGCACGATGCTCTCACGCGCCTGGGCCGTACCGAGCGCCTGAAGGCCGTCGGTGAAAGTGTGCATCCGCGCCTGCGCGACCACCACGGTCGGCCCGCCGCCACCCGGCCCGCCAGGGCCCTTAGCCCCCGCGGGACCGGCGCTGGCCTGTTCGCCCACAGCCGAAAAAACGGATTTTCCCGCTACGACCAGCGTCATCAACGCAAGGCCAGCGGCCACCACCGCCGCAAAGCCGTAGCGCTTAAAGAACCCCAACATGTAGCGGACCCTACAGGACAAAATTTGAGGAAGTGTGTCGCCTCTGCGAAAGCCCGCGTTTTTGCGATCAGTCGCCTGGTGCGCCCCACAAGCCTATCACAAGCGCCGTTTCCCGTGCGCCTCCATCTATACGATTACGCAGGCCGAATTGGATGCCTCGGCCGCTGTCGCCGAAGCGGACGAGCGTAAATTGCGCTTTAACCGCCTCGTCTCCCTCGCGGGCCGCCTCCAGGAACACTTGGCCCATGAGCAGCCAATCATGGCTCGGCCGGTATCCAGCGGTAAAATCAAACCGCTCGCTTTCACAGCCGCCCTCCAGCGCGCGCGTCGCGGCCTCCAGGTTCACGAAGGCCCCCTCGGCTGGAAGGGAAGACCCCACTAGAAAGCGGAGTTCGGCGCCAGCCTCGCCACACTGATTGAGAGCGGGGTGCGAATTCCAGAGCGCGCCGGCTTGAACCGCCACGGCCCATTCGTCGCCGCGAAAAAGCGCTTGCTTCAAGCTAAGCGTGGCCTCAGCGCGCCATCCGTCTTGGCTATCGTAATTTTGCTCTACCCACGGCGCGGCGACGAAAGACATCTGCTCGCCGAACGGCATTTCCCAATAGGCGGAGGTCTCAAAGAACGAAACCTCGTCGCGCTCGCCGAGGACGTTGCTCCAAATCTCTTGACCGCCTTCAGGCGCAATCCAAGCGCCCGCCGAAGCGGGCGCCGGCGCGAGCGCGGCGAGGACACCTAGGTATCGTACCCAGGCAGTTCGCGGTCGAGTTTGCGCAGTAAGCCCGGCCAAGCTAGGCCCGACACCATGCCCAAGCCCTTGCTCTGACCGCGCGTTTCTTCCTGCGCCGCTTCTGGTGCGATCAAGACATTGTCTCGGCCCGCGCTGAGCGCGTTGACTTGCTGTGCGCATGCCCGCTCCAGGAAGAAGATGCCAATAAAAGCGTCCCCTGCATTCACGCCAACCGACAATGTGCCGTGGTTGCGCAACAGCATGAGCTTCTTGTCGCCGATGTCCTTCACCAGCCGCTCACGCTCATCGAGATTGAGCGCGACGCCCTCATAGCCGTGGTAAGCGAGGTTCGGCAGCACCAGCAGCGAATTCTGCGTCAAGGGCAACAGCCCGTCCTTCTGCGCCGAAACTCCGACGCCCGCGTCTGTGTGCAGGTGGATCACGCAAAGCGCATCTTCGCGCGCAGCATGGATCGCCGAGTGGATCGTGAAGCCGGCTGGATTGATGTAATACGGCGTGGGCGCGACGATGTTGCCGTCGAGATCAACTTTCACAAGCGACGAGGCCGTGATCTCCTCAAAGAACATCCCATACGGATTGATCAGAAAGTGGTGCTCCGGACCGGGCACGCGCATCGAGATGTGCGTGAAGATCATGTCGTCCCAGCCGTGCAGCGCGACCAGGCGATAGAGCGCGGCGCAATCCACCCGTGCTTGCCATTCCTCGGCGCTCACCCTGCCTTTGAGAGACGTACCTGCGTCATCGGCCATCGATGTTCCTCCTTGTTAATCCTAGCCTAGCCCCGGCTTGCGGTGCGCTCAACCTGCACGCTCGCACTTGGCTAACCATATTGTGGCAGAGACGGCCGCGCCGGGGCTGGCTAGGATTGGGATTGAATGAAGCTCGCTTTCACCGCCAGCGCCCGCCCGGAAGCGCAGGAAGCCCTGCGCCGCCTCCGCCATACCTATGGCGAGAGCGGCGAGGCCGACGCCGATATCATCGTGGCGTTGGGCGGGGACGGCCATATGCTGGACACCCTGCGCAAGCGTCTAAAGGACAAAAAGCCGGTTTACGGGATGAACCGAGGCACAATCGGCTTCTTGATGAATGAATACGCCGAGGACGCCCTGATCGACCGGCTTCAGAAGGCCTCGCCCATCCGCATCCGGCCGCTGATTGCGCAGAGCGAAACCACAAGCGGTCAGATCGTCGAACGCGCCTTCAACGAAGTCTCACTGCTTCGCCAGACGGCCCAGTCTGCTTGGCTCAAGATCATCGTCGACGGCGCGGTGCGCCTGCCGGAGCTCTCCTGCGACGGGATCATGGTGGCGACGCCCGCGGGCTCGACCGCCTACAATTACTCCGCCCACGGCCCGATCTTGCCCATCAACGCCCGGCTCTTGGCGTTGACGCCCATCAGCGCCTTTCGCCCGCGGCGCTGGCGTGGCGCGCTGCTGCCGCACACCGCTCAGGTGCGGATCGAGGTGCTTGACCCCGAGCGCCGTCCGGTCAGCTGCTCGGCGGACAATCGCGAGACCCGCAATATTCTGGCGGTCGACATCCGCGAGGACTCTAGCACCGCGCTGACGCTCCTCTTCGATCAGGGCCATGCGCTCGACGAGCGGATTCTGCGCGAACAATTCAATGTCTGATTTGTGAAGCCCCCACTCGCATCAACGCTCTGTTCACCATCGGCGCACAAGCTCCCGCGCCATGAGCAAGCCGGCAGAGTTCATCGATCCGCGTACCAAGGGCCTTAGGGGTCTTGAACTCAGGCAGCCCGTGTTCAGCCCCGAAGCGGTCGAGCGCGCTGACAACGCCTTAAAGGCTATGAGCGGCTCTATGCAGGAATGGCTTCACGCCGATATCGAGCGCTTGCAGAACGCCCGGACGGAAGCCGAGGCCGCCCAATGGAGCTTCGCCGCGCTTGAGAAGCTCGGCGGCGTCGCGCACGACATCAAAGGTATGGGAACGACCTACGGCTATCCGCTGATTACGCAGATCGGCGCCTCGCTGTGCCGACTTATCGAAACCGAGAGCGGCAAGGCGCTGGCCCAGCACGATCCTACGTTGGTGATCGCTCATATCGACGCCCTGCGCGCCGCCGTGCGCGACGAAGTCAAGGACGACCAGCACCCCGTCGGCCGGGCGCTGCTTCTGGCGCTGGAGACTCGCGTTGAACGGCTGGGCGTAGCCCCACGCTGACTGCTGCTAACGCGCCCTTCACCCTGTTCGTCCGCCCGATTTTTAACCGCGAATGTGCGATAAGCGCCGCCAGATTTGACTGGCAGCCCATGAACGTCATTCCATTCCGCCCCCGCTCGCAGCCACAGGCTGAACCGCTCGCTTTCGCCATCGGCGCACGGGTCGATTTGCGCATCGGCGCGCTGGCGGCAGGCGTCGTACGCCCGCGCGGACCCGTCGAGGAGGCTTTCCGCTTTTCCCACCTGACCCGCACGCTTCGCGGCGCGCGTATGGCGTGGCGCGAGCGCGGCGCCTACAGCCCCCTGGTTCTGGCCCTGGCGCCCGAGGTGCAAAATTCCCTGGAGGCGGATCTGCTGAGTGAGGCGGCGTTCGAAGCCGGCTGCACCCGCCAGCTCATGGGGTTTGAACTGCACGAACGTGAACTCGTGAACGCAGGTCCTGCGCTGGCGGAAGGCCTGCGCGCCCGCGGCTGGTCAGTGATCCTGCGCGGCGATCCCGCGTGTCCGCTACCGTTCGGCGGCCGCGCTCGCGCGCTCTACAGCGAAATCGTTGTCGATGTCCCCGACGCACCCGATCCCTTCCTCGCCCTCGAAAACGGCGATCGCACGCCGCTTGGCCGTCGTATCCTGGCGGCGCGCGAAGCGGGTATGATCATCACCGCTGAAAGCGTGCGCACTGCTTCGCAAGCGCGCATCCTGGCGATCGCTGGATTTGATCGTGGCGGCGGTCCGCTCGCCGAAGCGGGCTTGCGCTAAATCGCGGCGGCGCGTTCCTGCTGCAAGCCGGACGCGTCGAGCTTCTCCAACAGATAATCCAAATCGTCCTTCGGGACCGATTGGAACAGCGTCAGTGTGCGCTCAAGCATGCGCTTGCGGAAGGAGATTCGATCGCGCGCGACGCCTTCGCGCTCGATACTGTGATAAACGTCGATGGCGGCGCGCATCGAAGGATAGAGGCGTGGCGGCAACCCCGCGCGTTCGCATGCCGCCTTCAAGCCCAGCGGCCCGCTATCGTGCATCATCAGCCACATCCGCTGGTGCGACATGCCGGCGAGTTCGGCCATGGCGTGCTCGACGAAATCCATCTGTCCCAAGCACAGGCCGCGCATAAGGATCGACGGCGTCAGGCGGCCGTTCAGATTCAATTGTTGCACAAATCGCGGCAAATCACTTTGTCGAATCGCTTGCTCGACAATGTCGAGCGTGGCCCGCTCGCGCGACGCCATCGCCAGATCAATTGCGATTTGCGGCGGAAGTTCGTGATTATTGACGAGGTGATCGAACAGTTCGCCCGTCACCATGGCCACCAGTTTTTCAGTCACGCCCACGGGCAACACGTTTCGCCGCACCATCGCTTCCATGATGTTGGAAACGCCAGCGAACCGATAAAGCGTCGTATCTAAAGCTTCTTCGTCGAACAGCGCATTGTCATTGGCGAGCGCTCGCTCCACCGCTTCGGTCACGGCGTATTCGGCGATCGCTCCGGTGACCTTGGTGGAAAGCTTTTCGCGGCTCGCCACCGCCACCTGCTTCGAGGGCGGACAGGCGCGCACGATTTCGACGAGGTCGTCGTCTGTCAGCACCGGCGAATTCATCACCACAGGCAGCGCAATCGTGTCGATATCGCGGGCGAGCTTGTTGGCGATGTCCCGCGGCAAGCGGGGCGAATTTTTTAGGGCGACGGCAAGCGCGCGGCGCACCAGCACGGCGGCGTCGGCGGCCATGATGCCGATGATGCCTTCGGCGTGCTTGCGTTCCTCAGCGGAAAGCTGCGCCTCGTCAATGATGCGGCAGAGTTTGTGCGCCGCCTGCGCGCGATCCTCGATCGTCGGTCCCTTGATCAGGGTCCGAATGTCGCTTTCCGTAAGGTTGGCGCGCATAGTGACGATCGACATCGCAAGCCTCTGACAAGTCACAGGTAAGCAGCCGACTCTCGCCGCCTCCAAAGAAACACACTTGATCCCATCCCTTAACGAAAGCTTGATTGGGCTCATAAGAACGGGGAGGCGCCGCGTGCTCGAAGGGTTAAAGGTCGTTGAATACGCCACGTATGTCGCGGCCCCGGGCGCAGCCGGGATCATGACCGATTGGGGCGCGGACGTGATTAAGGTCGAACCACCGACCGGCGACCCGATCCGGCTGTTCTTTTCGTCGCTGGGCGTCGAGTCCGACCTCAACCCAATTTTTGAGATGGATAATCGCGGTAAGCGCGGGATCGTGCTCGACACGACCAAGGCTGAGGGCCGCGACGCGCTGCTGAGACTGATCGATCGCGCAGACGTCTTTCTCACCAATGTGCGCCCTGGGGGATTGAAACGCGCAGGGCTCGATCCCGATACGGTGATGCAACGATGCCCGAAACTGATCTATGCGACGCTGACGGGCTACGGCCTTGAAGGCCCAGACGCGGATCGCCCCGGCATGGATGCGGCGGCGTTCTGGGCGCGCTCGGGGCTCGCGGCGATGTTTCGCCCGAAGGGCGGCGAGCCGGTGCAGTTACGCACGGCGCTTGGCGATCACGTGGCGTCGCTTGCGATTGTCGCGGGCGTGTTGGCGGCGGTGCATGAGCGCAACGCCACGGGCAAAGGCCGCTTGGTCGACGCCTCGCTTCTGCGCACCGCGCACTATGTCGGCGGCAGCGATCTTTCGATCCAACATACGCGCGGTCGTGTGGCCTCCAATCGACCGCGCAACGCCGTGCCCAATCCGCTGGTGAACCCTTTCCGCACCAGCGATGATCGCTGGATCAGTTTGCTGATGCGTCAGGGCGATGGCGATTGGCCGAAGATCGCGCGCCTGCTCGGCGTTGAGCATCTTGTTAAAGACCCCCGCTTCGCAACCAGCCGCGCGCGCCGCGAGAACGCCGCTGAACTTGTGCCGCTGCTCGACGATGCGTTCGCCAAGCTCACCTACGAACAAGCCGCCGTAGCGCTCGATGGGGAGCAGATGGTGTGGGCGCCGATCCTTTCGCCGGCCGAAGCCATCAGCGATCCGCAAGCGATCGCAGCGGGCTGCGTGGTGCAAACACCGACGCGTGACGGCGGCGTGATCAATGCACCGGCGAGCCCTGTGCGATTTCATGGCGCAGATGACGGACCCAAGGGCCACGCGCCGAGCAAGGGCGAACATACGCGCGTGGTGCTGGCGGAGCTTGGCTATTCGGACGCCGAGATCGACGCGCTGTATCGGAGCGGCGCCGCAGCTTAATCCCGGCTCGTGCGGGTATAGGCGGCGAGTGCTTGCAGTGGGTCTTGCCGCTCGGACTCATCGCTCGTACCGCGCAGCAAGGGCAGTACGGCCATGGCGAACAGGGCCTGCGCTAAGGCTGGCGACATCGTCTCGCTCTCGCGACCATATTCGATGCGACCGCGACTGCCCGCGCCCATGCTGGCGTCGGCGTCGAGCGACAAGCGCTCAAGCAAACCTTGCGCGGAGCGCGGTTCGCCATTGGCGTAGAACAAGCCGCGATTGGCGGCGGCTTCGCGTGGGAAGATTGCGGCGGCGTTCGGTGCGCCTTGCTGCGCCGCTTCGATCAAACGAATAGCGCCGCCCGCGCCCATGACATGCGCAGCATAGAGTTCGCCCGCGTTCGGCGCACGGCCCAAGCGCGCTTGCAGCGCCTCGGCGTTTTCGCGTGCAAGTTCGGCGGCCATGCGGGCTGAGAGTTCAGGATCGGCGCGCAGCGCGAGAATGTCGCGACGCGTTGCGGCGTCCGCGCCATTGCTGAGCGCAGCGGCTTGCGGCCCTAGCCCATGATTGGCGCCGTGGCGGCGCACCATGTCGAGCCACGTGCTGTCGATGAACTGAAACAGGCCTGTCGCGCTCGACGTGCCGGCGCGTGCGTTTGGATTCATCGCGCTTTCACGGCGCGCCGTCTCCACCAATAGCGAGAAATTCACGCCCGTCGCGTCCGCGGCGCGGCGGATGGCGCTGCGTACGGCGTCTTGACCAATGGAGGCGATCGGATCGCTCATTGGTTCACCCGTCCGCCGATTTGGTAAATCACGCGTTAACCACGTTGCGGGGATGTATCGGTGCGCAATCGCAACGAGGATCAATAGCTCTTCGGCAGACCCAGCACGCGCTCGGCAATGAAGTTCAGGATCATCTCGCGGCTGACGGGCGCGATGCGGGCAATCATGGCTTCGCGGAAATAGCGCTCGACGAAATATTCCTTCGCGTAGCCCATGCCGCCATGCGCGAGCACGGAGGCTTCGCATGCATGGAAGCCGGCTTCGGCGCCGAGATATTTCGCGGCATTTGCTTCGGCGCCGCATTCCTTGCCGGCGTCGTAAAGCGCGGCGGCCTTAAAGGCCAGAAGGTTCGCGGCCTCGAGTTCGGCCCAAGACTTGGCGAGGGGATGTTGAATACCTTGGTTCTGCCCGATCGGACGGCCGAACACGACGCGCTCCTTCGCGTATTGCGCAGCGCGCCTGAGCGCCGCGTGGCCAAGTCCAATGGCCTCCGCCGCAAACAGTACGCGCTCCGGGTTCAGACCCGTGAGCAGGATTTTGAAGCCCGCGCCCTCTTCGCCAATCAATTCAGCGTTCGAGACTTCAAGGTCTTCAATGAAGAGCGTGTTGCACTCCACCGCCTTGCGGCCCATTTTCGGAATGGGATTGGCTTCGATCTTCGAGCGATCAAAATCAGCGTAGAAGAGCGACAAGCCTTCCGTCGGCCGCTTCACTTGATCCTTCGGCGTGGTGCGCGCGATCAGCATGATCTTGTTCGCGCGTTGCGCGTTCGTCGTCCAAATCTTGCGGCCGCGAATGCGATAGCCGGTATTGGTGCGCTCCGCGCGCGTCTCCAGGCTCGATGTATCGAGACCGGAGTTTGGTTCGGTGACGGCGAAACAGGCTTTGTCCGTGCCGTCCATCGCGGGCGGCAAGAAGCGCGCTTGCTGCTCTTCGGTGCCGAATTTGACGATTGGCATCAGGCCGAAAATGTTGAGATGGATGGCGCTCGCGCCAGAGAAGCCGGCGCCCGACTGCGCCACCGTCTGCATCATCAGCGCAGCTTCCGTGAGGCCGAGCCCCGCGCCGCCGAAACGCTCCGGCATCGCCACGCCGAGCCAACCGCCCGCGGCGATATCGGCGACGAACTCCTCCGGAAATTTTCCGCTCTCGTCCGTCTTCAGCCAATAATGGTCATCGTATTTGGCGCAGATCTTTTGGATCGCTTCCTGGATCGCGGCTTGCGCTTCGGTGAGTTCAATGCCGATGGTCATGGCGCCTCAAATCTGGATGGCGCGAGGGCCGCCCAAGCGGGCTCGATCTCGCGGCCGAAAACATACGCACTAATGATCTCTGCCGTAAGCGGCGCCAAGAGCCAGCCGTTGCGTGAATGCCCTGCCGCCACGAAAACGTCGCCCGTCGGGCCAATCATGGGCCATCCATCCGGCGACATGGGGCGAATACCGGCCCACGCGCGCCCTTCGGCTTTCACCTCGCCCGGCAGAAACGCCCGCGCCGCATCAAGCAGCGCATCCACTTTGCTTTCGTCGACGCGCCTGTCGTAGCGGCCCGGCTCCATGGTTGAGCCAATCACTACGTCCTCGCGGCGACGCACCATGTAGAACCCGGGCGCATGAAGATTGGGCCCGAGCGCTGCGTCAGTCTCCACCGCGACCAGGTGACCTTTGGTGGGTTGCACATGCTGCAACGCAGGCGCTGCACGCATCAACTTGTCCGTGGCCCAGACGCCGGGCGCCAGGACGACCGAGTCCGCTTCATAGACCCGATTGTCGTGCGTCATCACGGCGCTCTCGGTGACGTTCTCGACGTCGCGATGATATTCGATCACCACACCCATCGCGCGCGCTTGCATTGCAAGCCCGGTCAGCACGCGCTGCGGATCGGCTGTGCCTTCGTCGCCAATGAAGAATGCGTGTTCCAGCTTCTTCTCGACGCCAAGGCGCTTACGCGTTTGGCCGGGATTGAGCGCGCTGACATCAAGCCCCAGACGTTGCACGTTGCGGAGGAAATTCTGCGCGTCCTCGGCATTCGCGCGGATGTGCACGCCGCCGTCGAATCGCACGCCATCAGCCCATTCGGCGCCGGGTCGAAATTCACGCCAGAGCTTCAGTGATTCAATGGCGAGCTGCTCGTGCGGCGCAGGCGCGGCGTCGAGCACGGCCAACATGCCAGCCGCGGCGGCCGATGCGATCGGTCCGAATGGCGAGGGATGCTCAGCCTCGGCCTCAAGCAGCGTGACCTGCGCGCCGGCGATGCGCAACCGCACGGCGCAGAACAAGCCGATGACGCCGCTGCCGACGATGACCACCTTCTTCATGCGCCCTCATGTCCACCCTGGGGCGGAGGCGCGCAAGGCCGGTGCGGCAGCCGGTCGCGTGAAATCGCGCTTAGCGCTTCTTCGATTTCGCCTCGGCGGCGACAGCGCCGCTCACGGCGACGATGGCTTCGAGACCCGCCGTCAGCAGCGCTTCCGGGGCGACGGCGCGGCCGGTCAGTTTTGAAAGCTTCGTGGCCGCGGCTTCCAGTTTGGCCCAATGCTTAGCTTCGATGCGCACCGTCTTAAACGCGGGCGTCTTGGCTTTGCGCGCGGTTGCGACATTGGCGCTCTTCCGCGTCGCGGCGATCGCCTTTTTCATGTTGTCGACGTGTGCGCGGTCCTTGTCCTTCTCTACTTCGGAGAGCTGGGCGTACGGCTTGAACAGCGCCTTGTCTAAACTCTTATCGTGTTTGTTACGGGCGATCCATGCCTTGTGCACTTCGATCGCCGCGGCCTCACGATCGTTCGGGAATTTCATCACGGCCGCGTACGCATCGCGCGCCGCGTTCTTGTTATCGGCCTTCGCGTTCGCGTGCAGCTTCGACCATGGTTGATTGATATCAACCATAATGCCGCCGCGCTGGCGCATGCGCGGCTTGCCCTTTTGCTCAGGATTCGTCTTCAGTAATTGCTTGCGCCACGCATCGTGCGAGCGCCCCGCGAAATAGTCGACCGCCGCTTCCATTCGCGGATCAACCTTGGTTTGCTTCTTCTTAAGCGCGGCCATCGTCGGACCTTAACAAAAACTCGTAAGACCTTCGTTAGCCGGCGCGCCATTCGGCGAGATCGAATTTCGGATCGGGGTACGTTGCGTCCACATAGGACTTGCCGGCCGCGACGCCGATCTCAAGCAGAAGCTCCATATTGGCCTTCTTGCCATTATCCATCAGGTCGAGGCCTTCGAGCGTGATGGCGTCGAGCTCGCGGCCCAGCATACGCTCCAAGGTCGTCATCGGCGGAACGGGATCGGTGCGTTTCTTGGCGCGCGGCTTCACCTCAAGCGTCACATCCATCCGCTGATAATCCAGTAGCGGCTCGCCCGTGATGCAAACGCCGTTCATGTCGCCGATTTCGGAATTGATGCGCCATGGTTTGCGCGGGTTCGAGAACGCCTGCATCAGCATGACGCCCTGCACCTGCGTGTCGTACACCATCGCGCGCAGCGCGTGGACTCCGCGTAGGCCGGGCGGCAGCCCTTGAAACGCTTTCCCATCCACGGTGGGCCGGCGCATCCCCGTGCCGCAGGACGTCATCATCAGATTGTCCGCGCCGGACTTCCAACCAAACTTGTACGAAGGCTCCAGCGCCAACATGAAGAGCTGCAAGCTTGGATTATTGTTCGCGCTTACGGCGCCATCGACGAAGAAACCCTTCTGGATCGGACGGCGCTTTTCATCGAACTCGACATCGATGGTGATCTCATCGAAGAAGGTCGGCGCCGCAGCGCTCGCGAGCACGAGGTCAACTAAGCGATAGCGCTTGTTGGGAAACACACCCCCTTCGGGCGGCGGATCGTAGAATACGCCTAGAGGGTGATTGGTGACGACCCAAGCCGAGCCCGTATCAATCCGCTTAGCGTGGATGGCGAGGCCGGTTTTGATGTCCTGCGAGCCGAGCGTCTTGGTCGAGAGCACGGATTGCAGCGCGCGGCGCAGTTTCTTCGACTCGAACTTCGATTGCAGGAAGACGCCGTCGCCGGCTGTCTTGCCGAAGACCTCGGGGCCGAGCTTCATGTAAAGCTCGATCATCTCATCGATGCTCAAGCCCAGCGACAGACCCGACGCGATGATCGCCCCCGTCGAGGTCCCGCCAATCAGATCGTAATAGTCGGACAGTCGAAACGAAGGATCGCCACCCGCGCGGCGACGCAATTCATCTTCCAGCGGCTTGAGCATGCCGAGCGTGAGCACGCCCTTCACCCCGCCGCCGTCGAGCGACAGAATGCGCTTGGCCCCGGTGTCGGGCGACAGGTGCTCGAACAGCGTTTTGGGCATTGGTCCCCTCGCCGCCCTTGTAACCCGCCCGGCGGATCAAAAGAAGGCCAAGCTGGCCGGATCGCGGCCAAGGTGGATCGCGCGGAACTCCGCCGCGAGAAAAAGCCCGCCAGCGACGAAAATTGCGCGCCCCCTCGCCTTGGAAAGCGCCAAGCGGCGCGCGTCGGCTACGGAGTCCGCGATGATTATTTCGGCATCCGCATTCGCCGCCTGGGCGTACCCGGCGATCTCAACCGGCGGCGCGCCCTTGTGGTGGGCTGCGGCGCAGATAATTGTGGAAAAACCGGGCGAGAGAGCGGCGATGAGATCGCGCGCATCTTTATCGTATGACGCGCCGCACACCAGCACAGCCGGTTCGGCTATCGACGCAAAACCGTCACGCGCTGCGCGCACCCCCGCCGGCGTGTGCCCGACATCGATGACAATGAGCGGATCGTCGCCGATGCGCTCAAGTCGACCAGGCCAGCGCGTGTTTGTTAACGAGGCGCGCGCACGCGCGTCGCTGATCTCGCGCACATCTCGCGCGAGACTGAGAGCAAGGGCCAAATTCCGCCGCTGATGCACACCCGGCAACGGCGCCTGCAGCGTGGACTCACCCACCCAGTCCGCGCGCAGGCCACGCGTGGCACAATGGGCTTCAATTACCGCGCGCTCGCTTGCGCAGCTCTCGCCGATGAAAGCGCGAGCTCCGGTCGGGGCCGCATCCAGCTTGTCGCATGCGATCTCCGCCAACGTGTCGCCCAGGAGCTGGGTATGCTCCAGATCAAGCGAGGTCAGAGCGACACGACGCGCCGCGATCAAACGTACGGGATCGAGGCGTCCGCCGATGCCGGCCTCCCACACCGTGTGCGCGCAATCACGCGCGGCAAACCAATCAGCGGCGATCAAGAACAGAAACTCGAACCCGCCGACATTGGCCTGCTCGCCGACGGCCTCAATCGCCGCCGCCACGCGGTCCCAATGCCGCTGCAGATCGGCGTCGGAAATATCCTCGCCATCGACCCGGAAACGTTCATTCAGATCGAACAGGTGCGGCGAGGTGAAGAGCCCGACGGGCGCACGCACGTCCTGCAGCAGCGCCGCGCACAGCGCCGCCGTCGAGCCCTTTCCGTTTGAGCCGACAATCACCACCCCTTGTTCGCCGAAGGCGGTAAGATCGATTTCGAGCCGCGCGGCGATCTTCGCCACGCGATCCAAGCCGGGCCCAGCGCCAAACTTGGGATACGGGACGCGCCATATATTCATCGTAGCGCCGCCGCGAAATTCGCTTTCCAAATTTCGATGATCAGATCCCAACGACCAGCATCTTCAAGGGTCGCGATCATCGGATTGGAATTGACCTCGATCACAACGAGGTCAGGGCCGTCGCTGTCTGGGGAAACATCGAACATGTCGACGGCGGCAAGCCGCAGCCCCACCGCATCCGCCGCAGCCAACGCGAGACGCGCCATTGCCTCGGGCGCACTGTCGTACACGCCTTCATCGCCGCCCCCCGCCGCGCGATTGGCGGGCCCTTCAAGCGTCAAACGTTCGCCCCTGCTGGGTACTGTCTCCGCGCTCACAACATGGCCGCCCGCGTCGCGCGCACGTATTCTCGGCGGCGGTGCATCAGCATCGCGCGGAAGCAACGCCACGAGGTCACGCACGCTTGATGTTCCGTCGCCAACCACACTTGGCAAATGTTTACGATAGGAAAACAGCACACGCCCTTCGAGCACGAACACACGATACTCGGCGCCGCGCACGTAGGGCTGGATCAGCACGGCGAAATGCTCGCGGGAGACGCGACCCATATATTCTTCAAACGCGGCCGCGCTCTCGATGATTTCCGCATAGAGCCCGTTCGACGCCGCCAATGGTTTGCAGAACACGGGTAGCGCGGCGGCGCGCACGTAAGCCAAGGCGTCCGCAGGTTCGCGCCCCGGATGGCGCAAATCCGACCACCGCGACGTGACGAAGAACTTTTCTCCGGCCAGGACTGGCACTCCAGCACGCCGAAGCACTTCAGCGCAGAACGCCTTATCCCGCGCAATCGACGCGGCGCGCGTATCGTTCAGCGCATAGGGCGTGCCAGCGCCCGCCGCGAATTGCGCGCACCGCGCACCATCTCGCACCTCGAAAAGATAACCGTCCGCCCCATCGAGCGAGCGAAACTCGAACCCGCACGCTGCCGCCGCACGCGCCGCGTAGCGCGCGTGGGCGCTCCGAAAGTCTGGCAAAGGTGGGGGCTCGATCGACACGGCTCGGAGGCGCCTGATTGCGAAGCAAGCGGAGGATGGTACCGCCTGCTGGGCTTGAACCAGCGACACCCGGCTCCACAAACCGGTGCTCTACCAACTGAGCTAAGGCGGCACTCTAGAAGCCTGAGCCTCCAAGGGCGCGGAAACTAGCCGCGCCCCCTCCCGGAAGCAAGGCGCATGCTGGGCTTAAACCGGCCCCCAACCCTGCTGATTGATGTAATTGCGCAGCCGCTGGATGCGGTTGTCCGGATCAGGGTGGGTGGACAGGAATTCGGGCGGACGCGCGCCGCCGCCCGCCTGCATCCGTTGCCAGAACGGAATGGATTGCCGTGGGTCATAGCCGGCGCGCTGCATGTAATTGATGCCGAGAATGTCGGCCTCGCTTTCTTGTTCCCGCGAGAACGGGAGACTCAAGCCCACCTGGGCGCCAAGACCAAGCGCGGCCATGGCCAATTGGCTGTTGATCTGCGAACCGGCGACTTGCAGCGCCGTCTGCGTCGCAGCCTCGCGGCTATAGCGCTCGGCGGCGTGACGACCGGTGACATGGCCGACTTCGTGGCCGAGCACCGTCGCCATCCAATCGTCACGCTCGGAAATCTCATATAAGCCGCGATAGAAGCCGACTTGCCCGCCAGGCAGGACGAAGGCGTTTTTCTCCGGACTGTCGAACAATACGAACTCCCAATTCTGGTTGCCGCGTCCGGCCGCGTTCACAACGCGCCGCCCAACGGTTTCCAGCCGGCGCTGCGCGGCGGCGTTATTCCAGCTCCGGGTCTGCTGGCGCATCTGCGCCCAGGCGCTGAGCGAGGCCTGCTGCAATTGCGCTTCATCGATCAGGATCAGCTGGCTGCGGCCCGTTTCGGCGTTGGTGGCGCAGCCAGCCACCAGCACCAGCGTTCCCGTCGCCAGACCGCGCAACAGCAGACGACGATCCATCTTGGCGACATCGACCAGCTTCGGTCCGGTCTCGGCGGCATGATGTTCACACATTTGGTCTTCCTCCCACGCCGCGCGGCCAGCCCGCGCAGGGCTATTTTCTGCCCCAACGCGAGCGAGGCAAGGCCAGTTTCGCCTCCCCGCAAACTTATGCGTTGGGACGCGGAAGCGACGTGGACAAACCGGGGCAGGCGCCGCTATAGACCCTCTCCCCGCCGGCCAGGACCGACCCTGCCGGCTCAAGGTGGTTCGCCTGGGTAGCTCAGTCGGTAGAGCAGCGGATTGAAAATCCGCGTGTCGCTGGTTCGATTCCGGCCCCAGGCACCATCCCCCCTTTCACCCAGAACGACATCGTGCTGCAGCGGCGAACGCCTTCGCCTGCCCCGCCGTCAGCGATTGCATTACACTTCAGATCGGGTCTCACTGTTTGAATACAAAAAAAGGGAGAGGCGCGATGCATGATCTGGTCATCCGCAACGGGACGGTCGTCGATGGGACGGGCGCGCCGCGATTTGTTGCTGACGTCGCAATCGACGGCGGCTTGATCAGTGCGATTGGGCCGAACCTGCCACGCGGCAGGCAAGAGATCGATGCGACGGGCAAGATCGTCGCGCCCGGCTGGGTCGATGTGCATACGCATTATGACGGCCAAGCCACCTGGGATCAGGAAATGGCGCCCTCCTCCTGGCACGGCGTCACCACGGTGGTGATGGGCAATTGCGGCGTGGGCTTCGCGCCAGCCAAGCCCGACAAGCACGATTGGCTGATTGGCTTGATGGAAGGCGTGGAAGACATTCCCGGCACGGCGTTGGCCGAGGGCCTCACCTGGAATTGGGAGAGCTTCCCGGAATATCTGGACGAATTGGAGCGGCTGCCGCGCACCATCGATGTTGGTACGCATGTCCCCCATGGCGCGGTCCGCGCCTATGTGATGGACGAGCGCGGCGCGCGCAATCTGGAGCCGACCGAACACGAGATCGCGCGCATGTCCCAAATCGTGGAGGAAGGCTTGCGCGCCGGCGCGTTGGGCTTCTCGACTTCACGCACGATTTTGCATCGCTCCATTGATGGCGAATTGGTGCCAGGCACGACGGCGACAAAGGAAGAGCTGATCGGCATTGGCCGCGCGATGGGCCGCGTCGGCTATGGCGTGTTCGAAATGGCGTCAGATCTGAAGCGCGAGTGGAATGAGTTCGAGTGGATGGGCGATCTGAGCCGCGAAACCGGCCTGCCCGTCACCTTCGCGGCGCTGCAATCGATCGCCAAGGAACTGCCGCTCGACGAGCAAATCTCTGAGATGCGCGCGCAGAACGCCCGTGGCGCTAACATCGTTGCGCAGATTGCGTTGCGTGGGAACGGCATCATCATGGCGTGGCAAGGCACGGTGCATCCGTTCCGCTTCCGCCCGGCCTGGACCGAGATCATGGATAAGCCGTGGGCCGAGCAGCTCGCGCACCTGAAGGACCCCGCGTTCAAGCAGCGCATGATCACGGAAGAGAACGTCTTCCCGGAAAGCGACCTTGTTGGCCTGATGATGGTGATCTCCGGCGGCTGGTCGCTGCAATACGAGATGGGCCCGGATTTCAATTACGAGCCAACGCAAGCCGATACGATCGCGGCGCGCGCCGAAGCGGCGGGCGTCTCGCCAGTGGAGTACGCGTATGATCTGCTGATGCAGGATGAAGGGCGCGGCTTCATCTATTTCCCGATCCTCAACTACGCTGATGGCAATTTGAATTTCCTTGAGGCGCTGCAGACATCGGACGACACGGTGAATTCGCTGTCGGACGGCGGCGCGCATTGCGGCACGATCTGCGACGCGGCTTCACCGACCTTCATGCTGCAGCATTGGGTGCGCGATCGTGCGGGCCAGCGGATCACATTGGAGAATGCGGTGAAGCGGCAATGCCGCGACACCGCGCTGCTCTATGGTCTGTCGGATCGTGGCCTGATCAAGCCCGGCTATTTGGCCGACATCAATGTGATCGACTTTGAGAACATCAAGCTGGGCAAACCATGGCTGGCGTTCGATCTGCCCGCTGGGGGCAAGCGCTTGCTGCAGAAGGCCGAGGGCTATGTGGCGACGATCAAGTCCGGCGAGATCACGTTCCGGGACGGCCAATATTTGGGCGTGCACCCCGGCAAGCTGATCCGCGGGCCCCAGACCGCGCCTATGACCATGGCGGCGGAGTAAGCGCCGCACGTTCTCAATGTTTGGGACCACGCGATGGCGCGAGTGACGGGGCTCGAACCCGCGACCTCCGGCGTGACAGGCCGGCGCTCTAACCAACTGAGCTACACCCGCGTCTCTTCGCGAGAGGCGCGGAATTAGGCCAAGCCGTTCGGGTGGTCAAGCCGGCGGACGGCCTTTGTGGCTGTTCTCCCTAGGGCGTATTGTCCGGCTGGCTCGCCGCTTGTGGCGCGCGCATGGGATCATCCCAGCGCATGGTGGGCGAGGTCACCCGCAGCAGCGCCTCCAGGCGGTCGTTCGGGAGAATCTGCTCCGCCCCGCCCTGCCCGGCGACGCCGACGAACACCGCGCCTGTGCGCGCATCAATCGCCAACACAGATCGCCCGTGGGCGCAGCCAGAGATCGCGCACCCAGAGAACACCAACGCCTCCGCGCCGCCCCCGGAGGCGACCACTGCCGGTTCCTGGACGGCCATGCCGGCGTCAAACCGGGCCCGTTCGGCCTCGTTCAGGTGAAGTGAAGCCAGTGAATACCGCCCCATCTCCGGGGCGTTCAGCACTTCGGCGTAGGTGCGCCCCGCATATGGTCGGATATCCGGATCGAGCCCCGGAGCAGCCTCGGCGGCCGAGGGGGTTGGCGCCACCTCGGAAGGCACGCCTGACAGGCGGTCACAGGCGACGACGCCTATCGCGGCCAATACGGCCAATCCAATCCGGCACCCGACCCAACGCATGGATGGACTCATACCCCGGCTCGCCGGCCAGGCGAAGGCACTTATCCACATTCGGGCGACGAAGTGAGGTGGGCCAGCCGAGTTTCGACCTAGATCGTCGTCCGCCCTGGCTCAGGCTTTTGGGGGCCAAGGCGCTCGATGAGGTGGTGGGCGGTGAGGGGATCGAACCCCCGACCCTCTCGGTGTAAACGAGACGCTCTACCGCTGAGCTAACCGCCCTCCAGGTCGCGCCTTCTGACCGCAAGCGCGCGCCGACGCAAGGGTGCGCCGAGTTTCTCCCCGCACGCTTTGCAGAATTTCGCGTCCTGGTCATGCCGATCAAGACCACACGTGTGGCAAGGGATGATTTTGTGAGAGCTGGCGAACGCCTTCTGTGCGATCGAGAAGAATAGACTGATGCCGGTGATCATCAGGACCACCGAGAAGAAGCGCCCTGCGGCGGTGTCGATCGTGATGTCGCCGTAGCCCGTCGTCGTCAGCGAAGTGACGACGAAGTACATCGCATCGACGAAATTGTTCAGTTTGGGATGTTGGCCAAGGAACACAGCCTGCGTGAAACCTGCGGCCATGAAGATGAACACGAACAGCGTAACGATCGCCTTCGTCAAATCCTCGACACGCGTCTCGTCAAATCGTCCACGCGCGAGCACATTCCAGAAGCGCTCGCTGTGTACGATCGTCCACAGCCGCGCGATGCGCAGGAAGCCCCAATTGTAGAGCACCGTTGGAAAAAGTAAGGTGGCCAAGACGACGAGGTCGATCCACGTCGTGGGGTATTTCAGCCAACGCTTAAGCGTCCCAAAGGCAAACAATCGGGCGAACAGATCAATCGCGAGAAATATGGCGATCGCTGCATCGACCAGCCAAAACCACGGCTGCGCCGCAATGAACTGACTGCCGATGAAAAACCCGATAATCAGCAGGTCAAGCGCAAGCAGCACGCCTTGGAAACGCAGAGCACGCTGCGTGTGCCCGAAATAGAGCGCCCGCACGCGCGAGCGAAGCCGCGACCTCATGAGCTTTGATTGACCTGCATGCTCGCAAAGAACGCGGCCGCGTCGGCGCTCTCGCCGGTGCGTTCGCTTTTCACGTCTTCACAGAACTTCACCCAAGAGACGCGGCTTTCGACACCGTACTGCATCACTATCGGCGCGGCATTCGGGTCATCAAGCGAGCCCGTCGTCACGTAGATGCGGGCTTCGGGCATATCGTAGGCGAAAGAAAGCGGCGTGCCGCAGGCCGCACAGAACCCCCGCTTGGCCAAATTGGAGCTGGCGTAGAAGGTCGGCGCCCCCTTAGTCCACGCGAACCCGGATTTCGGCGCGCCAGCAAGCGCCGCGAACACTCCACCCGTCGCACGCTGGCACATGCGGCAATGGCAGACGTGGCTGTTTTGGGGGGCGACATACATTTCGTAGCGCACCGCCCCGCACTGGCACCCGCCTGTGGCGATCGGCGTTTTGACTTCGCTCATGGCTCCGCTCTACCACCGCGTCCAATGGGCGCAAAGCGACAGGCGACGAGTTCATGAGCGAGACCAACCCCAAAGCCGCCTTGCAGGGCGTACGCGTGCTCGATTTGTCGCGCGTGCTGGCTGGCCCGTGGGCGACGCAAATTCTGGGCGACTTTGGCGCTGAGATCATCAAGGTCGAAAAGCCCGGCGCAGGCGACGATACGCGATCGTGGGGTCCGCCTTTCTTGAAGGGCGAAGGCGGCGCGCATGGCGACGCGGCTTATTATCTTGCGGCTAATCGCAACAAGCGCTCCGTCACCATCGACTTCGCCAAGCCCGAAGGCGCCGCGCTGGTGAAGCGCCTTATTCCGCATTGCCAAATTCTGGTGGAAAACTTCAAGACCGGCGGATTGAAGAAGTACGGGCTCGACTATGAGAGCGTGCGCGCCCTCAATCCGTCCATCGTCTATTGTTCGATCACGGGCTTCGGCCAGAGCGGTCCTTATTCCAAGCGTCCCGGCTACGACTACATCATCCAGGGCATGGGTGGCCTGATGAGCCTCACCGGCGAGCCAATGGGCGAACCGATGAAAAGCGCCGTGGCCGTCGCCGATCTCTTCACCGGCATGTACGCCGTCACCGGCATTCTCGCCGCGCTAAGACACGCCGAGCGCACCGGCGAAGGCCAGCACATCGATGCAGCCTTACTCGATACGCAAGTGGCAATGCTCGCCAATCTCGGCGCGAGCTATCTGGTGTCCCACGAAAAGCCCACGCGCCTCGGCAATCAACACGCCGCCATCGCGCCCTACCAGGTGCTGCCGACGTCAGACGGCCACATCATCCTTGCCATCGGTAATGACGGGCAGTTCCGCGATTTCTGCGAAGCCGCCGGGGTGAGGCTCTGTGACGATCCCAAATTCGCGCACAACGAAGCACGCGTGCACAATCGTGTCGAACTCACCGCCGCCCTCACCACGATCATGCAACGCAAGAGTACGGCGCAATGGGTGGCTGCGCTCGAAACCGCACAAGTACCCTGCGGCCCGATCAATACTCTTGATCAAGTCTACGCCGATCCGCAGGTCGTCGCGCGCCACGCCGTGGAAAGCGTAACGCGCAGCGACGGCACAGAACTCAAGCTCGCCGCCAATCCGCTGCGCATGAGCGCCACACCGCCCACCACCCATGCAGCCCCGCCGACGCTGGGTGAGAACACTGATGCAATGCTAACGGAACTTCTTTCGCTGAGCGAAGCGGAACTCGCACGTTTGCGTGAAGCAAACATCATCTAGCCGCCCTCCACAGCGCGCATCGGAACGCACGCCGCCAAACGGCGTTTCAAGGCTCGAAGCTTTGAAGGAGAGTTCTCATGCGCGTAACCTTGATCGCGTCGATCGCCTCGGCGGCCTTGCTTGCCGCTGCGTGTACGCAGACCGGCAACATGGAGCGCGGTGCAGCGACCGGCGCAGTGCTGGGCGGCGTTGCCGGCGCTGTGATCGGGAACAATGTCGGCGATGGCGATGCGGAAACCGGTGCGGCGATCGGCGCGGCCGTGGGCGCTGTCGGCGGCGCCTATGCGGGCTGCGTGCGCGATGGTCGCTGTGGCGGCGGTCAGCAATATGTGAATACGCGCCAATATTACGATCAGCGCAGTGGCCGCTATTATTTCCGCGACCCGCAATCCGGTCAGTATTACTACGAGAACGGTCAGCCTTATCCGTGAGACTGACACGAGCGTAGTTGGCGCCGCGCCTCAGCTGAGACGCGGCGCTTTTTTGCTTTAGGCAGCCAGCGATACGTCCCGTGGCAGCACATTCTCCAGCACGATCCAGGTGATCAGGCGCTCGCCCTCGACCAGGATGCCCTTTACGAATGAGCCGTCGCCATCAACCACGGCTGGCGGGGGCTGTAGCGCGTCAGCGCCCGCTGTCATGATTTCGGACACTTCATCAACGAGGAGGCCAACCAGGCCTTCGCCCATGCGCACGACGATGATCGCGTTGCGCGCGCTCACTTCGGTGGGCCCGAAGCCCAGGCGATCCGCGAGATCAAGGATCGGCAGCACGGCGCCGCGCAGATTGATCACGCCACGCACGAACCGCGGCGCTTGCGGCAATGGCGTCGCCGCCGCCCAGCCGCGAATTTCGCGCACTTCCTGAATGTCGATGCAATATTCTTGGCCCGCAATGCGGAAGAGCATCAGTTCCATCTGACCTTTGCCCCCGTGCACATCCTCGCGCAGCATGTTCGTTTCTCCATCAAGCGCGACGGCGCTGCCCCTGCGCCGAAGAGCTACGCGGTTGCCAGGTTTGCACCACAGGAGCATTCGCCACCGTGAAGCGCGCCATCAGCGCCGCGAGTTGCTCGGCGTCATGCGCCAGCGACGTGCTCGCGGCCGTGCTCTCCTCGACCATGGCCGCATTCTGCTGCGTCATCTGATCCATTTCGTTAACGGCGCTGTTGACTTGCTTCAGCGCGGTGGCCTGTTCTTGTGACCCAGCCGCGATTTGCTCAACGATTTGGGAAATCTCGGAAATCTGGGCCACGATACCACGCAAGGACTGGCCGGTGGCGTTCACCAGCTCGACCCCCTTCTCCACTTCGTCGGCCGCCGTAGAGACCAGAATCTTAATCTCCCGCGCCGCTTCGGACGAACGCTGCGCCAATCCGCGCACTTCGCTGGCCACTACCGCGAAGCCCCGGCCCGCCTCGCCCGCGCGCGCGGCCTCGACGCCGGCATTGAGCGCCAGCAGATTGGTCTGGAACGCGATCTCATCGATCACGCCGATGATGCGGCCGATCTGGCCGGAGGAGCGATGGATCTCTCCCATCGCGGCCACCGCCGTCTGAACGATCTCACCCGAGCGCTCACCCTCTTGCTTGGCCTGACGCACCACAGCATTGGCGTGGTTGGCGCCTTGGGCGGTTGTGCCAACGGTCGCTGTAACTTCATCGAGCGATGCGGCGGCCTCTTCGAGATTCGCAGCTTGTTGCTCGGTGCGGCGCGAAAGCGAGTCCGCGGCGCTCGCCAAATCTTGCGTGCCGTTCTGCATACCGCGCGCGACGTCAGCCGCGGCGCTAATGGCCTCATGCATCGCGGAAATGGCGGCGTTGTAGTCAATACGAAGCCGTTCGTAGCTCTCGGGGAAGGCATCATCGATTGAGGCGGTGAGATCACCGTCCGAGAGGCGCTTCAGCGCCTCCGCCAACGCCGCGACGACGCTGTTTTGCTCTGCTTCTTTTGCCGCGCGTTCGGCTTCCAATTGAATGCGCCGTTGTTCCTGCGCCGTCACGTCCGAGGCGATCTTGATCACTTTGATCGTCTTGCCTGCGTCATCGAGCACCGGATTGTAGGACGCCTGGATGTAAACCTCGGCCCCAGACTTCGCGACGCGCCGGAAGACTTGCGAATAAAACTGCCCGTTCTGCAGCTTACGCCAGAACTCACGATACGCCTCGCTCTCGCGCTCCATCGAATCCATGAAGATGCGGTGATGTTGACCGACGATCTCGTGGAGGCCATAGCCCATCGCGCCAAGAAAATTGTCATTGGCCCAAAGGATGGTGCCATTGGGCTCAAACTCGATCAGCGCTTGTGATCGCCCGATCGCCGCCAGCTTTGCCTCGATATCCCTCGTGCGCGTTGCTTCCGCCGCCGCTTCTGCGCGTCCTGAGAACATGCCCATCTCGCCCGCCCCTCTGCCTTTTGGCCGTGCCGGTCGGATGGTGACCCAAATTGGGTTAATAGAATGCACGCTACAGGTGCATCCAACCCGGTGCGCGCATTAATTGCCATGACTCAAGTAAAAGGGGTTGGTCGGGGCAGAGGGATTCGAACTCTCGACATCCAGCTCCCAAAGCTGGCGCTCTACCAGGCTGAGCTATACCCCGACTGGGCGGCTCTGTTGCCACGGGCGGGCGCGCACCGCAACGCGTTTACTGGAAGATGCGGTGCCGCACGCGGTCCCCAGGTCGGATCCCAAGTTCCTCGGCGCGTCCTCCACGGATTTCCAGGACTCCCCGCGTTAGCCCCGAGGATGGGATCGGCGCGTCGGAATACGGCGTCGTCCGCCCGGCAATGTTTAGAACGCGCCCATCCGTTCCGACGAAAATGATGTCCAGCGAGATCATCGTGTTGCGCATCCAGAAGCTGGCGTGTTCAGGCTGCTGGAAGTGAAACAGCATGCCGCGGTCATCCGCCAGACTACGACGATACATGAGACCCTGATTGCGCTCGCGCTCATCGTCGGCGATTTCGACGGTAAAGTGTACGGGGCCATTGGCCGTTTCGACCGTGAGCTGCTCCAGCTCCAAGCCTGACACGGCGTCGACGCGCGGCGCGGGCTGTGCACAGGCCGCCAGACCAAGCGCCAACACCAAACCCAGTGCACGTACGGCTTTAAACAGCATCAGAGGTCCCCTGTTAGGGGCGCTTCTAGCACGAGAGCGAAGGCGGGAAAGTGGCAGGCCCTAGGGGAGTCGAACCCCTCTTTTCAGGTTGAAAACCTGACGTCCTAACCGATAGACGAAGGGCCCGCGTGGCCCGCCCAAGTTGCCCTGGGCGCGCGGGAGACGGCCATATAGAGGCGCCCGACCGCCCTGGCAAGCGCCCCGCAGCGCTAACTTTTGGCCTCCGCCAGATCGACGATTTCCACCTCCGCCCGAACATTGCCGTTCCAGTCGTTCCGTTTGACCCGGACCGCGGCATGGTAGGTCCCATCCTTTTTCATCATCGCCTCACCCAGGGGGCTCTTCATGGCGCGAAAGGCGATGCCGCCGATGCGCGCGCCGCGTGTATCTTCGAGTGTGAAGCGAACGTGATCCTCCTTAACGAGCTTGGCGAAGGAGACGCGCACATTCGGCAGCGCAAAGAGCGGCTCGGGATGCCCCTGCCCATAGGGGCCAATACGGTCGAGCGCATCGATGAGGTCGAGGTCGAGGGCGCCAATCGCGCCTGCGGCGTCCACGGATAACGCCCGCGCTTCGCCGGCGGACGCCGAGAGCTCGCCTGCGAGCCGGTCGGACAGGAATTCCTTCAGCGCTTCGACTTTGCCCCACTCCACTGTGAGGCCAGCCGCCGCCGCGTGCCCGCCGCCATTAATCAGCAGCCCGGCCTCCTTCGCCGCGGCAACCGCTGCGCCGAGATTGACACCGGGCGTTGAGCGCCCGGACCCTTTCGCCGGCTCGTGCTCGCTCACACCGCCCAGCACGATAGTCGGCTTCATCAGCCGATCCTTCAGGCGACCTGCTGCAATGCCGATGACGCCTGGATGCCAGCGATGCGAGCCGACAATGACGACGTTGTGCTTCTCCGCTTCCGCGATCGCGTTGGTTTCGGCTTCCGCGAGCATTTCCGCTTCACGTTGACGACGCTCTTGGTTCAGCGCCTCCAACGTCGCGGCAAGCTCCCGCGCTTCGTCAGGATCTTCCGTGGACAGCAAGCGTGTTGCGAGGGACGCATCGCCAACGCGGCCGCCTGCATTGATGCGCGGCCCCAGAATGAAGCCAAAATCATAGACGCTGGCTTGCCCCTTGCGGCCAGCATTCTCCGCCAGGGCGGCCATGCCGATATTCTTGCCGTTGCGCAGCACTTTGAGGCCTTGGGCCACGATTGCGCGATTGAAGCCGGTCAGCGGGGCCACGTCGCAGACTGTCCCAATCGCGGCCAGATCGAGCATCTGCATCAGATCGGGCAGATTGTTCGAGCCAATTGATCCACGCCGCCGCGCTTCGCGATTGATGGCCGCCATCGCCACCAGCACGACGCCCGCCGCCGTCAAATGGCCTTGGCCAGATCGATCGTCCAAGCGGTTGGGATTCACCACCGCCCGCGCCTTCGGCGGCGGCCCACTCATCAAATGGTGATCAAGCACGACGACATCGATTCCGAGATCGGCAGCCGCATTCAGCGGCCCCTCCGCCGCCGCGCCGCAATCTACGGTGATGACAAGCTCCACGCCCGCCGCCTTCAAACGCTCGAACGCAACGATTGAGGGGCCATAGCCCTCAGTCATGCGATCCGGCACGTAGATTTTCAGCTCGCGCCCACGCGCACGAAAATAGCGCACGAGTTGGGCGCCGGACGAACCGCCATCAACATCGTAGTCGGCGAGCACGGCGCACGAGCGCCCGCTCACGATCGCATCCTCGATCACGCGGGCCGCCTCATCCATGTCCTGGAAGGTGGAGGGATCGGGAAACAGCGCCTTCAGCGTAGGCTCAAGGAAAGTCGGCGCGCTTTCCATCGAAACGCCACGCGCCGCCAAGAGTCGCGCCGCGATCTCCGGTAACGAGTACCGGCGACGAAACGCCTCGACCAAACCGAGATCAGCGTCGCGGGAGCGCCAGCGCCGCCCTGTAAGCGAGCGCTCAACGCCAAGAAACGCCGTGCCCGTCTCCAGCTTCAACGCGGCGCTCATGATTGTCTAACCGAATCGCTCTGGCGCATGGGCGAGCATCGCACACGCAGCTGCCTGCCGGAGCCCCATCCGCGCCTCTGACGGTGTATTACGAGCGGAACCCGCAAACCCAGCATCAGGCGACGGGGGCGGCGATCAGGCGACCGGCTGCTTCAACCGCAGATCGGCCACCGTACGCGTCGCCGAATTCATGACGATGCTATTCGTGTGCACAATCCCGGCGACGGATTTTACGCCGTCGAGAAGCGATCCTGTGGTCACGCCCGTGGCGATGAAGATGGCGTCAGCACTCACCAATTCGTCCAGCGTATAGCGACGCTTCAAATCGCCAATGCCGGCGTGCTCGGCGCGCTGACGTTCCTCATCGTTGCGAATGACGAGCCGCCCCTGAAACTGCCCGCCGACGCACTTCAGCGCGGCCGCAGCCAGCACGCCCTCGGGCGCGCCGCCGGAGCCGACATACATGTCGATCCCAGTCTCCGGATTCGTACAATTGATAACGCCTGCAATGTCGCCGTCGCCGATGAGATGCACCCGCGCGCCCACCGTGCGTAGCGCCTCAATGATGCCGCCGTGCCGCGGACGGTCGAGTACACAGACGCCGATATCCTGCACCGTCACGCCTTTCGCCCGCGCCAAAGCGCGCACGTTCTGCTCCACCGGCTTGTCGAGATCGACGACACCTTCTTCGTAGCCTGGTCCGATCGCCAGTTTGTCCATGTAGGTGTCGGGCGCATGCAGCAAGCCGCCTTTTGGCGCCAGCGCGATCACCGACATGGCGTTAGACTTGGCCTTGGCCGCGAGGGTGGTGCCTTCGAGAGGGTCGAGTGCGATGTCGAGCGCGTGCCCCACCCCCTTGCCGACTTCCTCCCCGACATAAAGCATCGGCGCTTCGTCGCGTTCGCCTTCGCCGATGACGACGCGGCCCTTGATGGGGAGCGCATTCAGCGCCGCGCGCATCGCATCGACCGCTGCCTGATCCGCCGCTCTCTCGTCGCCTCGTCCGGTGAACTGCGCCGCCGCAATTGCTGCAGCTACTGGCGCACGAACCGCGGCAAACGCGAGATCGTCGGTGATGGCGTTCATCCCTTACTCCAGGTCCGTGCTCTGTGGCCGGATTCTTCTATCGGCATAACGTACGGGGCTTCAGCGACAACATCGAGACGCTGAATCGCGTCCACAGCTTTCTCCAATGCTGCACGTGCACACGATTGGGTCGTGAGCACGATCGGCACCGATGGCCCCTCGTGACCCGGCATTTGCAGGAAGCTCTCGATTGAGATGCTCTCGTGAGCGAGGCGATCGGAGACCGCAGCCACAACCCCTGGCTTATCCAGCACCATGAGGCGCACGTAGAAGCGACCAAACTCGGCCGGCGCCGCGCGCGGCGCTTCCGCAAGTTGCGCCAGCGGGCGACCAAACGCATAGCCGCTGCGGCCCTCCGCCAGATCGAGCATATCCGCTGCGACCGAAGCCGCCGTTGGCCCCTCGCCGGCGCCGCGGCCGATGAAGGTGAGTTGGCCGACAGGATCCGCATCCACCACGAGCGCATTGAGAGAGCCGCCGACGTTCGCCAACGGATGATCAAACGCCAACAGCGCCGGGCTCACGTGCATCGACACGGCGCTGCCGTCGAACGCGCCCTTGGCGATTAACTTGATGCGATAACCGAGCTTGCCGGCAAGTCTGATATCGGTCAGCGAGACACGCTCGATGCCCTCGATCCGCACATGGTCGTAGTCAGGTCGCGAGCCGAAGGCGATCGCCGAGAGGATCGTCAACTTGTGCGCGGCGTCAAAACCGCCGACATCCGTGGTTGGATCGGCTTCGGCGTAACCTAAGCGTTGCGCGTCCGCGAGCACGTCTTCAAACGAACGGCTGGCCTGCTCCATCTCGGTGAGGATGTAATTGCAGGTGCCATTGAGAATCCCCGCGACTGCGCTCGCACGGCAGCCGGCGAGGCTTTCCTTGACGGCTTTCACCATAGGCACGCCGCCGCCGACGGCGGCTTCAAACAGCAATTTCGCGCCGGTGCGTTCGGAAATTTCCGCGAGGCGCGAACCATGCACAGCGAGCAGCGCTTTGTTGGCCGTGATCACGTGCGCCCCGCGCTCGAGCGCGGTTTCCACGGCGCGCTTTGCGGGGCCGTCCGAACCGCCAATAAGTTCAACGAGAACGTCGATCTCGGGGTTGGCCGCCAATTCGACCGGATCGTCGAACCATTGGTAACGCGAAATATCCACGCCGCGATTGCGCGTGCGATTGCGCGCCGACACGGCCGTGATTTCGAGCCTCTCGTTCAGGCGATTGGCGTCGTCGGCAAAGAGCTTCAGCAGCCCGCCGCCAACCGTGCCCAGGCCGGCCACGCCGACGCGGAGTTTCTTCGCCATCGTCTTACTCCGCCGCCGCAGCGTTCGATTGCAGGAACTTTTTCAGATTACGCGCCGCTTGGCGAATGCGTTGCTCATTCTCAACCAACGCGATGCGGACGTAATTGTCGCCGTATTCGCCAAAGCCCGCGCCCGGCGCCACGGCGATCTCGGAGCCTTCCATCAGGCGCTTCGAGAATTCGACCGAGCCTAGATGTCTGAAACGCTCCGGGAGTTCCGCCCATACGAACATGGACGCGCTTGGCTTCGGCAATATCCAGCCAGCCTTGGCGAACGAGTCGAGCAGCACATCGCGACGATTCTTGTAGATGTCGCGCATTTCGGCGACGCAATCCTGCGGCCCGTTCAGCGCCGCGGCGGCTGCCACCTGCACCGGCGTATAGGCGCCGTAGTCGAGATAAGATTTGACCCGCGCCAAGGCTGCAATCAGGCGCTCGTTGCCGAGCGCGAACCCAACACGGAAGCCGGCCATCGAATAGGTCTTCGACAAGGTGTTCACTTCAACAGCGACATCGGTCGCGCCTGGCACTTGCAGCACGGACGGCGGCGGGTCGCCTTCAAAGTAAATCTCCGAATAGGCCATATCGGAAAGCACGAACATTTCGTGTTTCTTGGCGAACGCGACGACCTCTTTGTAGAAATCGAGATCAGCCGTCTGCGCCGTGGGGTTCGCCGGATAACACGTGATCAGGGCGATCGGCGGCGGCACAGAATGGCGCACGGCGCGGCCAAGCCCGCTCAGATATTGCTCCGGCGAATGCGCTTCCACTGAACGGATGACGCCGCCGGCCATGATGAAGCCGAAGGCGTGGATCGGATAGGACGGGTTCGGCGCGATGATCACATCGCCCGGCGCCGTGATCGCTTGCGCGAGGTTGGCGAAGCCTTCCTTGGAGCCCAGCGTCGACACGATCTGCGTGTCGGGATTAAGCTTCACGCCGAACCGGCGCTCGTAATAGCCGGCCATCGCCTTGCGCAGGCCAGGAATGCCGCGCGAGGCTGAATAGCGATTGGTGCGCGGCTTGCGCGCGGTCTCAACCAGCTTCTCGACGATATGCGGCGGCACCGGCAGGTCAGGATTGCCCATGCCGAAATCGATGATGTCCACCCCCTGAGTGCGCAGACGCGCTTTCAGTTTGTTGACCTCTTCAAAGACGTACGGCGGCAGGCGGCGGATTTTGTGAAAGTCAGACGTGCTCATGGGCTCGGTAGGGATGCGGACCCGCGCGCGAGCGGATCACGTTAGGGAAGAAATATCAGGGCGTGTGCGACTGACGGGTCTCTTCGAGGTCGCGCTGGGCCTCTTCGAGAAACTCAGTCGGGCTTTCCGTTTGTGCGGCCGGAGCCGCTCGCGGATTGCTCCTGATCGCTTGACCAAGCGCCAGCATCTCCGCCTCGACCGCCGCCCAATGGGCTTGATCGACATTGGCGTCGTGCGTGCGCGGGACGGCATGCAAATCGGGATATGCTTCGTCCGCGGCCGCCGAGCGCTCGGCAAGCCAGTCCGGCGTTTCGCCGGCGCTGGCGCAACCTGCGGCCATGAGGCTCGCCGCTACGAAGATCGCTGCGCGCATTCCCGTCTTCCCTTGGGCTCGATTCCGGCCCCCTTTAGGTTCGTCTATACTAGGGTTCGCCTTTGCGCCACCAGGCGAAGCGGCATTACACTCCGGCCATAGGGAGAGCGCGATGACGGATGCTGACGGCGCAGAAACGGCCGCGGGACCGGTGGCCGGGGTGGAAACGCCCCCGGCGGCCGTAGCCGAGCCCGCAGCGGGCGCGAAGCCCAAGCGCAAGCGCGCCAGTAAAGCCAAGGCCAAAACCCAGCCGGCCGCCACCGTCGCGACGGAAGCCGCCGTCGCGGCCAAAGCGGCGCCGGCTCCGAAGCCGGTCGAGACCCCGCCCCCGCTCAACGAAGTCATCATGGCGCAAACGGCTGAGAGCCTTGCCGCGCTCTCCGCCAACCTCACCCAAGCGATGACACGGACCAACCAGGTCCTCTCCACCGCCTTCATCGACCAGGCCAAAGACCCCGCGAACTGGCAGCCCGATCCGCTCGGCATGCAGATGGCGCTGAACGAGGTCTGGTCGCATCTGGCGCAACAGCCGGAGACGCTGCGCGACGCGCACGCGCAGCTCTGGCAGCGCTACGCCGAGATTTGGCAAAAGCACGCGGCCTATATGCTCACTGGCAATCAGCCTGATGAAGGCCCGGTGCGCGACAAGCGCTTCAAGGATCCCGAGTGGCGCTCGAACCCAGCCTTCTCACTGCTGCGGGAGAGCTATCTGGCGACGTCGCAATTCATCACCGACCTGGTGGAAAAAGCGGAGGGCGTTGAAGAAGCCACCAAGCGCAAAGCCGTATTTTACATCAAGCAAGCCGTGGACGCGGCGTCGCCCTCCAACTTCCTGCTGACCAATCCGGCGGCGCTGCGCGCGCTTTTCGAAACTGGCGGCGAAAGCTTGCTGAAGGGCGTTGAGAATCTCGCCGAGGATTTGAAGCGCGGCGAAGGCATGTTGGCGATTTCGCAGACCGATCTCGACGCCTTCAAGGTCGGTGAAAATGTCGCCACCACGCCCGGCAAGGTCGTCTTCCGCAATCGCGTGTTCGAATTGATCCAATACAATCCGACCACCGAGAAGGTGCATGAAGTCCCGCTGCTGATTTTCCCGCCGTGGATCAACAAATTCTACATCCTCGATCTGCAGCCGAAGAATTCGATGATCCGCTGGCTCTTGGATCAAGGTCACACCGTATTCCTCGTGTCCTGGGTCAATCCGGACGAGGACATGGCCGATGTCGGCTTCGAAGATTATATGCGCGAAGGCATCTACGCCGCCGTTGACGCCGTGACGAAGGCGGCCGGCGTCGATCGCATGAACACTGTGGGATATTGCGTCGGCGGCACGCTTCTCGCGGCGACGCTCGCACACATGGCCAAGAAAGGCGACAAGCGCATCCAGAGCGCGACGTTCTTCGCCAGCCAAGCCGATTTCAAATACGCCGGCGACCTGCTCGTCTTCTCCGACGACGAAGGAATCAAATTTCTCGAAGGCGAAATGGATCAACATGGCGGCGTGCTGAGCGCACAGACGATGGCCAACACCTTCAATGCGCTGCGCTCGAACGACCTCGTTTGGAATTACGTGGTCGACAATTATTACATCGGCAAGCAGCCCCCGCCGTTCGACCTGCTCTATTGGAACGCCGATCAAACGCGCATGCCAAAAGCGCTACACCTCTTCTATCTGCGCCAGTTCTATCGCGACAACGCGCTGACCGAAGGCAAGATGACGGTCATGGGCGAGAAGCTCTCGCTCAAGGACGTGACCATCCCGATCTTTCTGCAAAGCTCCAAGGAAGATCACATAGCGCCGGCCAAGAGCGTCTATCGCAGCGCGCTCGCCTATGGCGGCCCAGTCGAATACATCATCGCCGGCTCCGGCCATATCGCGGGCGTAATCAATCATCCCAGCGCGCAGAAATATCAGTATTGGACCAATCCAAACCTCAAAGGCGCGCTCGAAGATTGGCAAGCCTTCGCCACTGAACACCCCGGCTCCTGGTGGCCACACTGGGACGCCTGGCTCACGCGCATCAGCGGCGAAGATGTTGACGCGCGTAGGCCGGGCGACGGCGAACTGCAGCCGTTGTGCGACGCGCCGGGCGAGTACGTGAAGGTGCGGTCGGAGTAGAACTCAGAGACACTCTCCCTTGCGGAAGGGGGGCGTCTTAAAGCCCAGCGCCCTCATCCAGCCCCAGTGCAATGTTCATATTCTGCACGGCGGCGCCGCTTGCGCCTTTGCCGAGATTGTCCAGCAGCGCGACCAAGCGCACTTCGTCGTCGTGGCCGAAGACGTAGAGCTTCAGATCGTTCGTGCCGTTCAGGCCTTCCGGATCGAGCGTCTTCGTTGCACTCGCTTCCTCCAGCGACGCCACTTTCACAAAACGCTCGCCCTCATACGCCACCACCAGCGCGGCGTGCACATCCGCCAATTTCGCTTTCTTCGGCAAAGCCCAGAGCGGCAAGGGCGCCTCGACGATCATACCTTTCAGATACCGCCCGACGCTCGGCGCAAAGATTGGTCCATGCGCGAGACCCGCATACTCGCGCATCTCCGGCACGTGCTTGTGCTTTTGCGCCATCGCGTAAATGCGGAACGGCACGTTCGTGAATTCCGGCGCGCCGGCATTCTCAAACTCAGCGATCATGCTCTTGCCGCCGCCCGAATAGCCGGACACGGCATTGACGCTCAGCGGCCAGTCGCGCGGCACGATCCCCGCCTCCACCAGCGGCCGCACCAGCGCGATGAAACCCGTCGGGTAGCAGCCTGGATTAGAGATGCGCTTGGAGGCGGCGATCTTGGCGCGTTGATCCTTGCTCATCTCGGCAAAGCCGTACGCCCAGTCGGGCGCCACGCGATGCGCGGTCGACGCGTCGATCACTTTTGTCTTGCTGTTCTCGATCAGCGCCACGGCTTCTTTCGCCGCATCATCCGGCAGGCACAGGATCACCGCGTCGGAGCTGTTCAGCAGCTTTTGGCGCTCATCCGCATCCTTGCGCTTGTCCGCCGCGATCGAGACGAGCTCGATGTCGCGCCGCTTCTCCAAACGCTCTCGAATTTGCAGACCCGTCGTGCCCGCTTCGCCATCGATGAAGACTTTGGGCGTCATGGAAGAAACAACTCCAAATTGGATTCGTGAATGCTCACCGCGACGCCATCCTCGTACTCGACCAGGTAGACATTGCCGGGCGGAAACTGCTCGAAATATGAACCTTGGCGAGGTTCTTCAGCGATCCCAATCACCGATGCCAGCGCGCCGGCACGAAGAGTGGCCGGCGCGCTGGCTAGCACGGCCACCGTGTCGTCATAGGTGAACTTCGCCATGCGGACCCCAAACAAAACGGGCGCTTCGTTCCCGAGGCGCCCGTCCCGAAACCAAAATCCTGAAGCGATTAGCGCTTCGAGAATTGGAAGCTTCTACGGGCCTTCTTGCGGCCGTACTTCTTACGCTCGACCACACGGCTGTCGCGAGTCATGAAGCCAGCGTGCTTCAAGGCCGGGCGCAGCGCCGGCTCGAAATCGGCAAGCGCCTTCGAAATGCCGTGACGCACCGCCCCGGCTTGGCCCGAGAGGCCGGAACCGGTGACCGTGCAGATCACGTCAAACTCGCCTTCGCGCTCGGTGACCTTGAACGGCTGGTTGATCATCATGCGCAGAACCGGGCGCGCGAAATACGCGTCGCTGGTCTTGCCGTTGATCGTGATGTTGCCCTTGCCCGGCTTCACCCAAACGCGGGCGACCGCGTTCTTGCGCTTACCGGTGGCGTAGGCGCGGCCGAACTTGTCGACCTTCTTTTCGCGCGCGATGGCGATGTGTTCAGTGCCCGAACCCTTCGGGATTCCTGCGATTTGGCCGAGAGACTCGAAGCCTTGGGTCGTGTCGGTCATAATTAGCCGATCCTCGAGTTCTTGCGGTTCTTGGACTTGTAATCGATCGTCACCGGCTTCTGGGCCGCGTGCGGATGCTCGGCGCCCGCATAGACATGCAGCTTCGAGAGCTGCTTGCGCGCCAGCGGGCTTTCCTTCGGCATCATGCGCTCGACGGCCTTTTCCAGAACGCGCTCAGGGTGCTTGCCTTCGAGCACCTTGCCCGCGACGCGCTCCTTGATGCCGCCCGGGTGGCCGGTGTGGCGATAATAAACCTTGTCGGTCAACTTCTTGCCGGTGAAGGCGACCTTCTCGGCATTGATGACGATCACGTTGTCGCCCGTATCAACGTGCGGCGTGAAATCGGCGCGATGCTTGCCACGAAGGCGCAGCGCGATGAACGAAGCGAGGCGGCCGACCACCACGCCTTCGGCATCAACAACGATCCAGCCGTTGGTGATTTCCGAGGCCTTGGCCGAGCGCGTCGAAAGAGTGCGCATTGGAATAAGTCCTGACGAAACGAAGGCGCGCGTTTATTTGAGCGCCGAATAGACGTCAAGGGGGTATGTTTTCTTGTTATAGAACAGATAGATACGTGTGTGGTACTATCGGATGCCGCCCGATTACCGCCATGCCGCCCGCGCGCAAACCAACGCCGCCGTCCACAAAATGGCAGCGCCCAGCTGGTGCAACAGGCTCGGCCAGAACGGCGACGCCATCAGGACCGTGTGAATCCCAAGCGCCACCTGCCCCAGCGCCACAAGGCCCACGGCCAAAGCGGCCCAGCGCGCCGGCCCCTGCCCGCGGATCAGACCAATCAGCGCGAGCAGCAGCGCGAAGACACCCACGACATAGCCCATGCTCCGATGCAGCAGGTGTTGGGTGGCGTGGTCCTCGGTGAAGTTATGCCAGAGCGGCTCAAGCCCGAATGCGGTCGAGGGAAACCACTCGCCGCCAATCTTTGGCCAATCCGCATAAGCCGGCCCGCCATCGGAGCCCGCCAACAGCGCGCCGAACATCAGTTGCACAAACACAAACGCCATCAGCACAAACGGCGCCCAACGCGGCATGCCGAGCTTGGAGGATTGCTTCGGCCATGCGAACGCGCCGAGCGCCACCCATAAGCCCAAAGCCAAGATCACAAAGGCCATCGCCAAATGAATGGCGAGGCGGAACGGGCTCACGTCCAAGCGATCAAACAAACCGCTCGTCACCATCCACCAACCGATCGCGCCCTGCAGTCCGCCCAATGCAAACAGCAGGATTGTCAAGCGAAAGCGGCCACGCAGGCGGCCGGTGAACAGGAAGAAGAAGAACGGCAGCGCATAAACAACGCCGATTACCTTGCCTAAGAACCGGTGGCCCCACTCCCACCAATAGATGTGCTTGAACTCGTCAAGCGTCATGCCGTTGTTCTGCGCTTGGTATTCCATCGTGCGCTGATACAGAGCGAATTCCTCCGCCCAGCGCGAGTCGCTGAGCGGCGGCGTCAACCCCTTGAACAAATCCCATTCGGTGATCGAGAGGCCGCTATCGGTCAGCCGCGTTGCCCCGCCGACGAGGATCATCGTCAGCACCAGCGCGCACACAATTAGAAGCCAGGCGCCCACCCACGGCTCGCGCGGCGGCCAAACGTCATCGTTGGACATGCTTGCGGTCCTCTCCGTCGCTCCCCATAGAACCCGGCGAGTGCGACGGAAACGCGGCGCGCCGCCGCGCAGGGGAAGCCATGAACGTACGAACACGTAAGGCCGTCGGATGCCTCGCTTTTTTGGCGTACCTCGCGATCTACGCCCTGCTCGCGGCGTCGCTGGGCGTGGCCCTTTTCCCAATCATCCCGGCCTGGGCGCAGCTCATCTATTACGCCATCGCCGGGATCATATGGATTTTCCCGCTAAAGCCCCTCTTCGGCTGGATGAACAAAACCCAATAGCAAACCACCCCGACGGCGACCTAGTAGCAGCGGCGGCGCTCCCCGCGACACGACAGTTTTTTGCGTCCCAGTGTGGAACCAATCGCCCTGTCGCGCGTTGGCGAAGCGCTGCGGGCCATGCGCGCGCGAAACTTGGACGCGATAGCGTCTGCCTCACAAAGGATCGCCATGCGCGTTCAATCGACGCCAGACTCTCAACTTGTTTCATTGCCAACGCCGCCCTCATTTGACGTGCATACGCACGCGCTCTTTTTAGATTTTGACGGCACCCTTGTGGAAATCGCCGATCGGCCACAGGCGATTGTCGTGAGCGACACCTTGCGCACGCTTCTCGCCGACGTGCAGAGCGCCGCTGCAAACGCCGTCGCGCTCATATCGGGCCGCACCATCGCCGACATGGAATCGTTCCTCGGCGATCAATTTGCGCACGTCGCTGGGGTGCACGGTCACGAGATGAAGTTCGGCGCCGAGATCCGTCGCGACGAAGATCTGCATTCGCCGATTCCGTTCGCGGCTGCCGAAATCCGTGTCCTGCAACGCAACAATCAAATGCCGGCGCTCGTCGAAGACAAAGGCGCTAGCCTTGCTCTGCACTATCGCCACACGCCGGAGGCCGAGCAACACGTTCGTCGCGTCGCGCAAGACATCGCCGCCCGGCGCGGTTTGCGCGTGCTAGAAGGCAAGATGGTGATCGAGCTCCTAGGTGGACCACACACCAAGGGGGATGCGTTGATGAATTTCATGCGCACGCCCGCCTTTTCGTCGCGCACGCCGATCATGGTTGGCGACGATGTCACCGACGAACACGGTTTTCGCGCCGCGCGCGCCGCCGGCGGCTTTGGCATTCTCGTCGGCCCTCAGCGCGCCACCGAGGCGGCTTATCGACTTGATGATCACAACGCCGTGCAAGCCTGGCTCCAGGCGGGACTCGTGCGATGAAATATGGCGATCTCGATCTCGCGCCGATCGGCAATTGCGCCGCGAGCGCGCTTATCGACAGTCGCGCCCGCTTTGTATGGGCCTGCGCGCCGCGGGTCGACGGCGATCCCATGTTCTGCGCACTGCTCTCGGGCCGCGATCCTGCCGAGGCGCAGCACGGTCTGTGGGCGATTGATTTGGTCGACGAGGTCGAGGTCTCCCAGCACTACCAACGCAACACGCCGATCCTCGCGACACGCCTTAGGGATGCGCACGGCAGCGAACTCGAGATCATCGATTTCTGCCCTCGTTATCGGCACAACAACCGCACCTACCGCCCCAACGCCTTCATCCGCATAGTGCGTCCGCTCAAGGGTGCGCCACGCATCCGCATGCGGCTTAGTCCGGCGGTCGATTGGGGAGCGCATGCGGCTGAAGCGGTCTCCGGCTCAAATCACATCCGCTTCCGCGTCCCGGGCCTCATGCGCCTCACAACCAGCGCCCCGGTTTCGCACATCCATGGCGAACGCGTCTTCCGCTTGGAGGAAGAACACGTGTTCTTCCTCGGTCCGGACGAACCCTTCGAAGGCGATCTGCGCGCGCGCGTGCGCCAGATGCATGAAAACACGGCGCTCTATTGGCGCCGCTGGGTGCGCATGCTCGCCACGCCTCTGGAATGGCAGGCCGACGTCATCCGGGCCGCCATAACGCTTAAGCTCTGCGTGCACGAGGAAACGGGCGCCATCGTGGCCGCGCTCACCACCTCGATTCCCGAAGCTCCTGATAGCGGTCGCAATTGGGATTATCGCTTCTGCTGGCTGCGCGACGCCTATTACACAGTGCAAGCGCTCAACCGCTTGGGCGCGGCCGACATCCTTGAGAACTATCTCGGCTATCTGCGCAACATTATCGACGCCACGCCCAGCGGCCGCATCCAGCCGGTCTATGGCGTGGGCTTCGAACCTATCCTGCAGGAGGCCGAAGCCGCGCAACTCGCCGGCTATCGCGGCATGGGCCCGGTGCGCGTCGGCAACCAAGCACACGAGCACCACCAGCACGACGTCTACGGCCAGATCGTGCTCTCCACCGTGCAAGCGTTCTACGACACGCGCTTGTTCCGGCCTGCGAGCATCGACGATTTTTATGCACTCGAAAGCGTCGGCGAGCGTGCGTTCGAAGTGCACGACAAGCCAGACGCGGGCCTCTGGGAGTTCCGCACCCGCGCGAGCGTACACACCTATTCCACGCTCATGTGCTGGGCCGCATGCGATCGCCTTGCCAACGCCGCGTCGCATCTCGGCCTCAACGACCGCGTCACCTACTGGCGCGCGCGCGCTGACAAAATCCGCACCGCCATCGAGGCGCGCGCCTGGAACGAAAGCTTGGGTCGCTTCGCCGCCGAACTCGACGGCAAAGGCATGGACGCCAGCCTCTTGCAAATGCTCGACACCCGCTTCCTACACCCCACGGACACGCGCTTCCTCGCCACGCTCGAAGCCCTGGAGAGAGACTTGCGTCGCGGCGACCACGTGCTGCGCTATGCTGAAGAAGACGATTTCGGCCGCCCCGAGACTGCGTTCAATTTTTGCACCTTTTGGCTTATTGAAGCGCTCTATCTTGTCGGTCGTCGCGAGGAAGCCCGCGCGCTATTTGAGCAAATGCTGGCGCGCCGCACCCGCGCCGGTTTGCTCTCGGAGGATTGCGACCTGGCGACCGGCGCGCCCTGGGGCAATTACCCGCAAACCTATTCGCTGGCCGGCCTCATCAATTGCGCCGTCCTCCTAAGCAATCCGTGGAGCACCGTCCGATGAGCCGGCTAATCGTCGTTTCCAATCGCGTCAATCCGCCCGCGCCCGAAGGCGCCTCGAGCCAGGGCGGCCTCGCCATGGCGATTTCGGCGGCGCTGCGCGAGTATTCCGGCGTGTGGTTCGGTTGGAGCGGCAATTCCACACCCACCTATACCGGCCAACTCTCAATGCAGCGGGTGAACGGCGTCACCGTCGCCACGATGGACCTCGAGGAGCAGGACATCGAGGAATACTACAATGGCTACGCCAACCGTACGCTCTGGCCGCTCTTCCATTATCGCATCGATCTCACCCAATACGAGCGCTCCTATGGCGAGGGCTACGAACGCGTGAACGCGCGTTTCGCGGATACGCTTGTACCGCTGATCGAACCCGGCGACATCGTCTGGGTCCAAGATTATCATTTGATCCCACTCGCGCGCGAATTGCGCGCCCGCGGCGTGAAGAACGCAATCGGGTTCTTTCTGCACATCCCCTGGCCCGCACGCGAACTCATTCTGACCTTGCCGCGCCACCGCCAGCTCGTGGAATCCATGTTCCACTATGACGTACTGGGCTTTCACACCGAAGAATGGAAGAACGCGTTCAACTCCTATGTCCTGCACGAAGTCGGCGGCATGCAATTGAGCGATGGGCGCGTCCGCGCCTTCGGCCGCATGGTGCGCCCACAGGCTTTCCCGATCGGCATCGATCCTGCCGCCTTTGTCAGCTTGAAGACTTCAGCTCTTGGCCAAGAGAGCTACGATCGCATGGTCGAAAGCAAAGCCGGACGCAAAATGCTGCTGGGCGTCGACCGGCTCGACTATTCGAAAGGCATCGACGAACGCTTGCTCGCCTATGATCGTTTGCTCGCTGATAACCCCGATCTGAAGCGGAAAATTTTTCTGCTGCAGATTTCGACTGCAACGCGCAGCGAAGTCGAGGCTTATCAGGATATGTTCGCCAAGCTTGATGCGCTCTCGGGCCGCATTAATGGCGCGCACGCCGAGATGGATTGGATCCCGATCCGCAATGTGCACCGCATGCATTCGCGTGAGGAACTCGCCGGTATCTATCGCGCCGCCGACGTGGCCCTGGTCACGCCCCTGCGCGACGGGATGAATCTGGTCGCCAAGGAATATGTCGCCGCCCAAGACGAAGACGATCCGGGGGTCCTCGTGCTCTCCCGCTTTGCCGGCGCCGCGGCGCAAATGAAGGACGCACTGATCGTCAATCCGTTCAGTCAGGAGGACGTCGCCGACGCGATCAAGAAGGCGCTGGCCATGCCGCTTGAGGAGCGCCGGAAGCGCTGGCGGGCGCTCATGGACGGGGTGGAAAGGGACGACATCGTGGCCTGGCGGGACAAATTCGTCGCCGCCCTGCGTGAAGCTCACAAGGCCGGCGCCGCGCGGCCGCGTCCCCGCATTGCCGCGGGCGGCGGGGAAGGCTAAGAGGGCGTCCCTCGCGGGCGGCCAGCCATCCGCGAGCAGGTCGGAGCGTGGCGCAGTCCGGTTAGCGCACTAGTCTGGGGGACTAGGGGTCGTGGGTTCGAATCCCGCCGCTCCGACCAATCACCGTTGCCGGCGACGGCGGCCGTCATCAACGCGACTGCCCAACGAGCGCTGCGAGCGCCTCCAGCCTGCGCGTGTCCGCGGGATGTGTGGACATCCATTCCAGCGCTTCGCCTCCATCGCCGGCCATACGCCGCCAGAATGAGAGCGCGCCTTCGGGATCAAAGCGCGCCGCGCGCATCAGGCCAAGACCCAGTCGGTCCGCCTCCAGCTCTTGCAGCCGCGAATAAGGCAAGATGACGCCATAGAGCACGCCCGCACCCAGCGCGCTCGCAATCGCCTCGGCGTTCTGACCATATTCCTCCGACATCGCGGCGGCCGCGAGCGAGACTCCGATCTGCAACGCCAATTGCTGACTCATGCGCTCGTTCGAATGACGCGCTTCGATATGGCCGATCTCGTGTCCCATCACGGCGGCGATCTCATCGTCGGACTGAGCGCTTTCGATCAGCCCCCGAAAGAAGCCGACTTTGCCGCCGGGCAGGACAAACGCGTTGATGTCGGCGCTGTCAAACACAGCGAACTCCCAAGCCGCTGTTTGCGCGCGCGACTGCGCCGCCACGGCTTCGCCAATGCGCTCCAAACGAGCTTGCATCGCGCGGTCGTTTACCTTGGGCATGCGCGCCAGCGCATCGGCCCAAGCTTCTTGGCCCAGAGCCGCCAAGGCCTCGTCCGACACCAGACTAAGTTGGCGGCGGCCTGTGGCGGGGTTCTCGCTGCAGGCCCCCACGACGAGACCTGCGCTCAGCGCCTTGAGCAAGTCGCGCCGCGAACGCAACTGAATCACTACGACCTCCCTACGATGTAGACCATGTGGGTTTCGCCCCCCATTCCCGCCAGGGCTGGCGTTATCGTGCTTGGCGTGCGCGCCCGATTGGGGCACCGTTCGGCGTACGCCTTCGTGCCCCTTGAGCATTCATGCCCCAGCAGAAACCTCGCCTAGTCAATCTTGATCTCGATCTCGTACGAGCCTTCGTGGCCGTAGCCGAAGCCAGCAGTTTTACGCGCGCCGGCGTTCGTTTGGGTCGCACCCAATCAACGATATCATTGCAGATTAAGCGCCTTGAAGAACAGCTCGATGCGGAATTGTTCAGCCGCGACCCGCGCAAAGTGGTGTTGACCGGACAAGGCGAGGCGTTGCTCGCCCAGGCGCGGCGGCTATTGCGGCTCAACGACGAGATCGTCGGCGAAATGTTCGAACATTCGCTAGAAGGCGAGGTTCGATTTGGGGCCCCCGAAGATTTCGCCACGACCCATCTGCCTGGAATTCTGGGCGACTACGCGCGCGCTTATCCCCACGTGAGCTTGTCGGTAACCTGCGATCTGACGCTCAATCTGATGGAAAAGATGTCGCAAGGCGAACTTGATCTCGCGCTCATCAAGCGTGAGCCGATCGGCGCCAATGTGGGTCAACCGGTCTGGCGCGAACACTTGGTGTGGGTGGGCGCAGGAGATGACGTTCTGCCTCGGGACGCCGCCGTCCCCCTCGTTGTGGCGCCAGCGCCTTGCGTTTACCGCAAACGCGCGATGGCCGCGCTCGATCAAGCTGGCCGCCCCTGGCGCGTCGCCTACACGAGCCCCTCTCTTGCAGGTCAGCACGCCGCCCTTCGCGCAGGGTTGGGCGTCACAGTGCTCCCCAGCGAGATGGCTCCGGACGATCTGTTCATCTTTGGCGCCGATCACGGATTTCCCCCGCTGGCCGATGCCGAGATCGCGCTGGTTCGGGCAAGCAGATCCTTGCCTGTCCCGGCCGACCGGCTTGCGAATTTCATTCTGGGATCCCTCGACAGCCGGCGCAGCCGCCATGATTGAGAAATACCATCTCTGGCATTTCCCTTTTTAATGACGCGATCCCTTTTCCTTCTGAAGCTGCGCCCTACCTACATGCCTGCCAGGCCGGGCCCCTCTGGCGGCGCATAGCGCCGCGATGTCGGACTGGAGGATTGCGGCGGAGAGCGCATCGATCTCGCGTTCCCTCGCCCCCCAAGCCCGTGAGCGGGATTGGCCCTCCGTCCGCGATCCAACCTTGAACGCTACAAGGACGGAAGAGATGGCCTTTAACGACGACTTTCAAAGATCGCCCAGAGCAACCGTACAGACTATCCCAGCAGATGCTCTGTATGACGCCGGGCTGCGTCAACACATGCTCGGCATCTACAATTACATGTTTGCTGGTTTGGCGCTGAGCGGCGCAACAGCTTTCCTGCTGATGCAATCGGGCGCGAGCGCGCTCTTCTATTCAAGCGATGGGCAATTCACTTTGCTCGGCTGGGCGGCCATGCTTGCGCCGCTCGGCCTGTTGCTCATCGCCTCCTTCATGGCGAACCGCCTCTCCACGGCCGCCACGCATGGCCTCTATTGGGGCTTGGCGGCGCTGCAGGGCGTGGGCTTGAGCATCCTGCTTCAGGCCTATACCGGCGCCTCCATCGCGCAAGTCTTCTTCGTGACTGCCGCCGCGTTCGGCGCGTTGAGCCTTTTCGGCTACACCACACAACGCTCACTCTCAGGCATGGGCACGTTCTTGATGATCGGCCTGGTGGGGGTCGTCATCGCCTTTCTGGTCAACATCTTCCTTCAGTCCAGCATGTTGCAGTTCGTCGCCTCGGTGATCGGCGTCATCGTCTTCGCCGGTCTCACCGCGTTCGACACGCAACGCCTCAAACTGGAATATCTGGACGGCATGGCTGGCGACGTGGCCAGCAAGGCGCAAGTCTGGGGCGCGCTCAGCCTCTACTTGAATTTCATCAACCTCTTCCAGCTTCTGCTGTCTCTGTTCGGGCAGCGCGAAGAGTAATTTCCCCACCCTCGCGCGCCCGTGCATCTTCGGATCGCGGGCGCGCATTTTTTTGAGACGCGCACATGGATGTCCTCACTGCGAGCTATGCTGGCCAGCCGATATGGCTCTGGCTCGCCTTTCTGTCCTTCATCGGCTTTCTGCTGTGGGTGGACCTTGGTCTTCTCAACCGCAAAGACAGCATCATTTCGCCAGCCAAAAGCGCGCTCATGTGGGCCAGCTTTGCCGCCCTTGCGGTGACCTTCGGCCTGTATGTCGGCTTCGTCTATGAACCGGATCCGCAATATTACACATCGCCCGACAATCTGAACCAGCAAGCAGTTGTTCAATACTTCACCGGCTATCTGCTGGAGACCGCGCTGGCATTTGACAACATCTTCGTCATCTCGCTGATTTTCACCTATTTCGCGGTCCCGCGTGAGTATCAGCACCGCGTGCTGTTCTGGGGCATCCTGGGCGCCATCTTCTTCCGCGCCATCTTCATTTCGCTCGGCGCGACCGTCGTCAATTCGTGGACTTGGGTGCTCTATGTCTTCGCCGCCTTCCTGATCTGGACCGGCTGGAAAATGGTGAGCGGTCATGGTCAGGAGATGCGGCTTGAGGACAACAGACTCCTTGCGTTCGTTCGCTCACGCATGCGCGTCACCGATCGCATAGAAAACCACAACTTCTTCGTCAGAAAACCAGACCCTCTGACCGGCAAAACCGTCCTCTACGCGACGCCGCTCTTCCTCGCCCTCATCATGGTGGAAACCGCAGATATCATCTTCGCGGTAGATTCCGTGCCTGCGATCTTTGCGGTCACCCGAGACCCCTTTATCGTCTACACTTCCAACATCTTCGCGATCCTTGGTCTGCGGTCGATGTATTTCATGCTGGCGGCGGCGGTCGAGCGCTTCAAGTATCTCAAGTACGGCCTCTCTTTGGTGCTCGTATTGATCGGCGCAAAGATCATCTGGAATTTTGGGCTCTCCAAGGAGCTCGGCTGGGTGCCTTATCTTGAGCCGCACTGGGCATTGCTCATGACGATCGCATTGATCGGCGGCGCCATGATCTACTCGCTCCATCGAACACGGACCGAGGAGATCCGACCCGGCTCCTGATTGGCGACCGTCACTTACGTCTGCAAAGCCGCGGCGTCCCTTCCAAACGCCGCGGCTCTTCGCTTAGCCCACCCGGCGCGATTGCTGCGATTTGCGAAACTCATCGCCAGGCGCCTTGCCTGGCAAAGCGATCACGGGCACCTCGCCGCCGCTCGCACGTGACGAGCGCCGGGGACGCATGTGCGCCACGGCTTCAGGGGCGCTAACGATGATCGAAGCTGGACTCGCCGCAGCGGCGGCCAACCTTGCCTCGCCTGCGATACTCTTCTTCGTGTTAGGCGCCGTCGCCGGAGCGCTGCGATCGGACCTCACCATTCCGGATCAAGCCGCCAAGACGTTGGCGCTCTACCTCATGCTCTCGATCGGCTTCAAAGGCGGCGTAGAAGCTCACGCGGCGGGGCCGAGCCCGGAATTGGTCGCGGGCGGAGCGCTCGGCATCTTGTTCAGCTTCGCCACGCCGTTCGTCGCGTTCTTCGTGCTCCGAAGACTCTGCGGCCTCGAACGCATCACGGCAGCCGCCACCGCCGCACATTATGGCAGCGTCTCCCTCGTCACCTTCGCTGCGGGTGCGGAGTACCTGCGCAACGTCGGCGTGGAGTTCAGCGGACATATGGCGGCGGTGCTGGCCTTGATGGAAACGCCGGCAATTCTCGCGGCGCTGTTGCTGGCGGGAGAACGAACGCCTGCCTCCGGCCCGCCCAACGTGAGTTCGGCGACGACATCAATATCTTCCTTCCCGTAATAGTATCCGAGCATCCAGTTCAAACGGCCGATTTCGCCGGCCAAACGCAATTCGTGCGAGGTGTACTCCGTGCGACCGCTGTTGGGGTTGTCGCCCGAAGCGGTTGCACCACCGACGGAAAACACGTTGAGGCCGGTGAAATCGCTGTTTTGAACGTTGGGCGCCGATTCCGACTCTCGATAGCTGCCTATGTAGGTCAGCGTCGCGAAGTCCAAGTCCCAGTCGCCTTGCAGCGTGTAGCCCGTCTGCTCCCCCGGATCTTCGAAGCCTTCCGAGTTTGATAGCCTGTTCTCAACGGCGTCGGGGCCGCTTGCGAGAACACCGCCGCCTGCGGGAAGGCCGACCAACGGATAAGCCGCGGCAAACGGACTTTCATAGATGACCGCCGCGTCGCAGCAATCGTCGCGACCTTGTTGATAATCGGCGATGAAGCGGAAGCTCAAATCCGGGGTCGGCTGCCACAACGCCTGGCCGCGCACCATGTAGCGATCACGCGTGTTCTGGTCGTCGCCGTCGAACGTGCTGGTCAAAAGCCCATCCCGGACGCGCGCAGCTGCCGCAATACGAACAGCGAACTGATCTTCGACGATGGGGATATTGACGCCCAATTGCGCGGACATCAGCCCGACATCGTCGCCATCCGCGATCGCGCCGACCGTCATATTGCCGAAGCCTCCGAAATCCTGCAGGTCCGGCGCGCGCGTGGTGATGGTGAGGGCGCCCGCAGACGTATTACGGCCGAACAGCGTGCCTTGCGGGCCCCGCAGAATTTCCACCTGCTGAATATCGAGCAACTCGCCCAACGCGATGGACGGACGCGAAATGTACACGCCGTCGATAAACACGCCGACGGCGCTCTCAAGACCCGCATTGTTGCCCGTAGTGCCGACGCCGCGGATGCGCATCGTCGTGCCGCCCGATTCCGTTTGGGTCGAGTTGAGATTGATGCTTGGCGACAGGGTTTGGAGGGCGCGAATATCAACCACGCCCGCATTTTGGAGCTGGTCGGCATTCAAGGCGGTCACCGCGATCGGCACATCCTGAATATCCTGCTCGCGCTTCGTTGCGGTGACGATGATCTCTTCCCCTGAGACCTGCGCCATCGCCGGCGCCGCTGTAGCGAGCGCTACCATCGACCCGGAGAACGCTAACAACCCTCTTAGAGCGCTCTTCTTATTCGCCATGTGTGCTTCCCTCCCCTAACGCGCTGCGTCGCGGCTTCCGTCAGCGCAGGCTTCGACGCCGCGCTTGAATTGGGGAGGAAGCAGGATGGAACCGTTGAATGACTTTGGTGTCAAGTAGAGTGGAAGAAACGCAATCCGCGTTACACTTCTCGTTGTCTCGCGCGCGCCACACCTTGGCGCGCTTCGCCGCAACTGCGAAATGAAAGAAGGCAGCTCGTTTAGAGCTGCCTTCCCTCAAGCGTGGCCGCTGCTAGCCGCCGAAGCGATGCGTGAAACGTACGCCGATTTGGCGCGGCGGCAATACGTCCGTGTAATAGGTGCGAACCGCGTGCGCATCGCCATTATCGTCGAGCACAAATTGGTTGTAGTCCGGCCCGCCGCGCGCATTCGTCTCGACAAACTCATCAAGCAGATTGCGCGCGTAGAGCGTGATGGTCCACGCGCCCGCGTCGGCTTGGATCGACGCATTGTGCAGGGTGTAGTCCGGCAACGTGACATTGTCGCCTTTGCCGCCGGTGCGGGTGAGCACGTCGCCGGTGTAGGTAATGCCGTAATTGAAGTCCCATTCCAAACCAAACCATTCCGGCGCGCTGTAATTGAACAAGACCGAAGCCTGCTGCTCAGGAGAGCCTGGCAGGCGATCGCCCTCTTCGCCATCGATGTATGTGAGCGTGCTCTGGAAGCCTGGCGGCACGATCTCGCGGATCAGACGCGGCGCCAGATCGGTGAGTTCCGCCTCTGAGAACGCGTACGATGCGCGCACGTTGAACGCTTCCGTCAAATCCCAATCGAGCGAAACATCGAAGCCCTGCGAGCGGGCGCCGGCGGCGTTGATTATGATCGGCGCCAGACCGACCGCCGTCGCCGATTGCACCTGCGGATCGGTCCAATCAATGTAGAAGATCGAGCCGTTCAGAACGAGCGCGCCATCCAGCCACGTCGTACGCGCGCCGATCTCATAATTGGTGGTCTGGTCGGCAGTGTATTCCATTTCACCTTCGCCAGCGCACACCGTCTGCGAACCGGATGGCGGCACTTCACACGCCTCCAGCCCGTTCGAGTTGCCGATCCGATAGCCCTGGCTGATCGTCACATAGGTCATGATGTCGTCGGACCAATCATACGAGGCATTGAACTTATAGAGCATGCCGTCGTCGGCTTGGTTCGCCGGCGAGAAATCAAGCGTGATGTCGTTGGGGCCCGCCCCATCGAACACTGTGTTGTAGAGCGGGAAGTCCGTCGCCTGCTCGGTCTCAAGCTCATAATCGTAATAGCGCAATCCACCCGTTACGGTCAGACGCGGCGTGACTTCGTACGAAACCTCGCCAAACAAGGCCATCTCGGTCAGTTCACTGCGGAAGACGTTGTAGTATTCGAGATTATCTGGTCGCGAATCGAATCCCGACCAGAAATTATCGTAAAACGGCGTGAACTCCTTACTTGAGCTGTCAGTATCGTTATAGCTGTAGTACGCGCCGACGATGAAATTCACCGGGCCATCAAAGTCCGACACGAAGCGCAGCTCTTGTGTGAGGATTGATGTCTCAGCGTCTTCTTGCGTGTAGGCGGTGAAACTCGGGAAGAGTTCGTAGCTGTATTCCAAGCCAATCAGCAAATCGGTCTGATCGCGTTGGCCCCGCTCCTCGTAGCGTGAATAGCCCGTTGCCGAGCTAAGCGTACCCCAGCCAACGTCATATTGCGCCTCTAAGGCGATCAGGCTGTTGTCGCGCTGGTTCGGTTCGCGCACCCGCAACGGCGACACATAATCGCCGGTAGCCAGCAGGCCGCGACGACCGCTAATCGTGCGTCCGCCATATTCCGCATTTTGGAAGGCGTAAGAGAGAGTCGCGTCGAACGCCGCAGTCGGCGCCCAACGCAACGCCAGGCGACCAGACAGCACCTCCTCTGTGTTCGCGTCCTGCACCGGCGCAAGATTTGCCGCGACATCGGCAGGGTCGGAGAAATCAGGGTCCGGGTTTGAGACGCCAATTTCCTGAACGACGTAATCGTAGTCGATGAAACCCGTGTCGTTTAGATAATCGACTGAGCCGCGCAACGCTAATGTATCGCTGATCGGCACGTTGATGGTCGCGCCGAAATCCGTGCTCAGATCATCGCCCTCCGAGTAGGAATAGGCGTCGCCGCGAAGCTCAAGCGCGAAGGCCGAGAAATCGGGCGCATTGGGAATATAACGAATGGCGCCGCCCAACGTGCCAGCCCCGTACAAGGTGCCTTGCGGCCCAAGCAGAACCTCGACGCGCTCCACATCATTCAGACGCAGGTCCACAAACAACGGGATGTCGCCCAGATACGTGGCGACCGTCCCGCCGCCGTCGTTGGCCCCGTCGTTTGAACTCGCGGGGTCGGCGTTGAGACCGCGGACGATAATCGGGTTCGACGAGCGGCCGCCTTGATTAACAACGTGGAGGCCTGGCACCCATTGCGCCAGCTCGCTCATGTCGCCGACACTCAATTGCTCTATCTGCTGCTCGCCGATCGCCGCAATATTGATCGGCACGTCCTGAATATCGGTCGACCTGCGCGTAGCGGTCACTACGATAGTTTCGTCCGAAGCGCCTTCCTGGGCGACGGCGGGCGCGGCGAACGCCGCAACGCTCAGCGCGCTGGCGCCTGACAAAAGCAAAAGGTGGCGAGAAAACTTGCGCGCATTCAAAAACATTCTTGACCCTCCACGGCCGCTCTACCTGGCGAGTTTGACGGCGCGTTCTGCGTCCCCTCAAGCAGAATGGACGACAATTCGCGGCGTTTCGTATTATTTTGCTGCGATGTTGCATTTAGCACGCCTAAAGACGAGGCGCCCATGAACGGCGCCTGCTCAAATCCTATGCTGGCGGAAGCCGAGCGCCTCATCGCCAAGGGCCAACATAAAATGGCGCACGAACTCTGCCTTCGTGCGCTGGGCGAAAAGCCGAACGATTCCGAAGCGCTCTTCGTGCTCGGCGTGATCGCCAATGAGAACGGCGCCTATGCAAAGGCGGCGGAGCTGTTCGAAAAAGCGTCGGTCGGCCAAGCGCACAACGCCCGCCTCCATGCCCAGAACGCGCGCGCGCTCGCCTTCCTGCAGCGCCCAGAGGATGCCCGCGCCGCCGCCGAGCGCGCCAGCGCCGCCGCACCTGACGACGCGCTCACGCTAGACACCATCGGCGTCGTCCTCAGCCGCGCCGGCATGCATGAGCAGGCTCTGACCTTCTTCGCTAACGCCGCCGCCCGTGCGCCAGACGTTGCTGCGTTCCAGTTGAATCATGCGGCGTCACTCCAATTCTCGGGCCAATTTAAAGAAGCCGAAGCCGCCTACCGTCGCGCCTACATGCTCGACCCCAAGCTCGATCGGGCTCTGTCCGCTATTCCGCACCTGCGCAAGCAAACGCGCGACGACAATCTCATCTCCGAGTTGCGTGCTGCGTTTTCGGCCGCTGGCGACCACCTTGAACGTCGGCTGCATCTTGGTCACGCGCTGGCCAAGAGCCTCGAAGATGTAGGCGAGTATCAAGAAGCACTCCTTGTACTCCACGACGCCAAGCGCGCCGGCGCGCGATTTCTCGCGCCCGCCGAACAACGTGACCGAGCCGTATTCGCCGCAGCTGCGCAAACCACGGGGTCGTGGCGCAAAGCGGGCTATGATTCCGAGGAACCCGTCTTCATTGTGGGACTGCCACGAACAGGCACGACTCTCACCGATCGCATTCTGTCTTCACACGCAGAGGTATTCTCAGCCGGCGAATTGGGCGCATTCGCCCTCATCATCAAGCGCATGACTGCAACTGCGTCGCGGTTTGTCCTGGACGCCGAGGCGCTCAACAAAGCCGTATCCTTGGACCCTGCTGAGATCGGCAAGGCTTATCTTGACGCGACGCGTCCGCGCACCGGACACACAGCGCGCTTCGTCGACAAGATGCCTCTCAACTTCTTCTATGCGGGCCTGATCCATCGCGCGCTCCCGCGAGCACGAATCATCTGCCTGCGGCGCAATCCGATGGATTCCTGTCTCAGCAATTATCGTCAGCTCCTCGGTGTTGGCGGATCGAGTTACGATTACACTTTCGATCTTGCATCGACAGCGCGCTATTATGCAGCCTTTGATCGCTTGACCTCTCATTGGCGACACAGCTTGCCCCCCACGCAGTTCACTGAGATTTGGTACGAGGATCTGGTGCGCGATCTTGAGGCCAATGCGCGTCGGCTCGTTGAGTTCGTCGGTTTGCCGTGGGACGCCCGGTGCCTCGATTTCCATGAGAATGCCGCGCCCGTCGCTACGGCGAGTTCGGTGCAAGTCCGCAGCCCGCTTTATACAAGCTCGCTCGATCGCTGGCGGCTCTATGGCGAAGCGCTCGCACCGCTCCGAGCCGCGCTACAGGCCGAAGGCATTGCGATCGACGATTAACTAATTCGCCGCCGGCGGTGGCGTGCTTGGATCGCTAGCGTGAACCGAAATGCGCGCGACGCGACGCATCGGCTCAACCTCGCCAGTCTCGGTCGTAGCGCCCGCTTCACCAGCCGCGACAGTCTGAAAGTTGCGCCGCGACCAGCCCGGCTCACGCTCCATGTATTCGGCGATATAGAGCGCGCGCCGCGCCGACAGATCGAAATTCTCGCGTGCGCCGCCCGCGGCGCCAGCCAGACCAAGGACCCGCACATTGTCGATCCGACACCCGCGCAACTGGCCCTGCACGGTGTCGATGGCTTCGCGCGCCGCTGGATTCAATTGGTCTTCGTAGCGCTCGAAATAGATGTCGAAGGAGCGCTCATAACAGGCGCTTGGATCGAAGTCGGCGGGCGCCTCTGGCGTTCCCGCGCACGCGCCAAGCGTCAATAAGGCGACCATGGAGACCAGCTTCGACTTCATCGCGCCCTCCCAACCGGTTCAGCTTTTCGCGCGTCCCTTGCCGCCTTTTTCCACGAACTCTCGCAACATCTGTGAGGGGCGGAAGGTCACGACACGCCGCGGCGTGATTGGCACTTCCTCGCCGGTCTTTGGATTGCGACCCACGCGTTGCCGCTTCGCCCGCACATTGAAATTCCCGAAGCGGGAAAGCTTCACGGTCTCACCCTCTACGAGCGAGTCCTGCACGATCTCCAGCATCCGGGTCAGCAATCGGTTTGCGTCTGCGCGTTGCATGTTGGCGCGTCGCGCCAGCGCCTCGACTAGGTCAGCACGTGTGATTGTCTTGCCGGCCACCGGAGCCCCCTCCGTCGCGCGCGTCCCCGCGCGAGTTGGGAAAAGCTAGTCGCCCCCGAGGGTTAGGTCAAATCTTGCCGCGATGTCATACGCGAACCAGCGCTGCGCCCCACGTGAGACCGCCGCCAAGGGCCTCCATAAGCACCAATTGCCCCGGTTTGACGCGTCCGTCACGCACCGCTGCGTCAAGCGCGAGCGGCACCGAAGCCGCCGAGGTATTGCCATGGAGGGCCACGGTGGACACCACCTTCTCCGGGGCGATCGACAGTTTTCGCGCGACACCATCAAGGATGCGCTGGTTCGCTTGGTGCGGAACAAACCAATCCACCGCGTCAATCGAGACATTGGCTCGCGCACACGCCTCCAGCATGGCGCCCGAGATGTGCTCCACGGCCTGACGAAAAACAGCGTTGCCGATCATACGCACTTTGCCGGTCGATTGTGTCTGCGACGGTCCCCCATCCACATACAGGAGATCATGCATACGCCCATCTGTGCGGATGAAAGTCGACATGACGCCTCGGTCTCCAGCGTCAACCTGCGCTTCCAGAACGATAGCCCCGGCGCCGTCGCCGAACAGAACGCATGTGCCGCGATCTTCCCAGTCGAGCAGCCGCGAGAATGTCTCAGCCCCAATCACCAATGCAGTCTTCGCTTGCTCCCGCACAAGAAAATTGTCCGCGGTCGCCAGCGCAAACACGAAGCCTGAGCACACCGCCTGGAGATCAAACGCGGCGCCCTGATTCACGCCGAGCGCGGCCTGCACACGGGCAGCCGTTGCCGGAAACGTGAGGTCGGGCGTCGTGGTGGCGACAATGATCAGGTCCACGTCTTTCGCTTCACGGCCAGAGGCTTCCAGCGCCTTCTTAGCGGCCGCAATGGCGAGATCGGAGGTTAATTCTCCCTCTGCCGCGATGTGGCGCTGACGAATGCCGGTGCGTTCGCGAATCCATTCATCACTGGTGTCGACCCGTTCGGCCAATTCAGCGTTGGTTAGGACGCGCGCCGGCAAGTGCGCGCCGACGCCAAGCAAAACTGATCGCATAATTAGCCAGCGTCCTCGACTTTGGCGGCAACCGGCGCTTGCGACAGGCGCTCCAAATTGCGCGCGATTTCTTCGCGATAATGGCTGCGCGCCATCTTCTCGGCCACGCCGATCGCCGCCGCATATCCCGGCCCATTCGCGCTGCCGTGACTTTTCACGACAAGGCCATTAAGCCCTAAGAACAACGCGCCATTGAATGTCCCGGGATCCATTCGCGCACGCAGCTTCTTCAGTGCAGGATAAGCGATCAACGCGCCAAGTTGCGCCAAAGGTCCGCTTGTCAGAGCTTCGCGCAGCAATTGCCCCACAAGGCGGGCGGTGCCTTCCCCAGTCTTCAGCGCGATGTTGCCGGTAAATCCGTCGGTGACGATCACATCGACCGTACCCTTGGATATATCATCGCCCTCAGCGAAGCCGCGGAAGTCCATATCGACGCCGCTTTCGCGGATGAGACGTGCGGCGGCACGAATTTCCTCGTGGCCCTTTTGATCCTCCGCGCCCACGTTGAGCAGCGCCACGGTGGGGCGGTCCTTGCCCGAGACCGCGCGCTGGAACGCCTCGCCCATGATGGCGAACTCGACCAATTGCTCGCCGTTGGCCTCGACGTTGGCGCCAACATCGAGGATTACGACATACCCGCCGTTCGCCGCCGGCCAGCGCGCGGCGAGCGCGGGGCGATGCACGCCTTCCATGGTGCGCAAACGAAACATTGCGATCGCCATGAAGGCGCCGGTATTGCCGGCCGAGACCACCGCGTGGGCCTGACCATTCTCAACGGCGGCCACCGCGTTCCACAGGCTGGAGCCCTTGCCTTGTCGCAGCGCTTGGCTCGCCTTTACGTCCATGCCGATCGATTTTTCGGCTGGCACGATTTCCGACACGGCTCTCGCGTCCGGGTGCCGATCCAGCAGCGTCGCGAGACGGGCGGCGTCGCCATGAATCAGGAACCGCACGCCGGTGCGCTTCCGCGCGGCGATATCGACACCTTCAACAACAATGTCGGGCGCGCTGTCGCCACCCATCCCGTCAATGGAGAGAACGAGACCGTCGGCCATGCGGCGTTATTTTCCTAGAGTCGGCCGCCCACGAGGCCGCAGGGCGCGGACCATAGTCCCGGCGCGGGCGATTGCCAAATTGAGCTTTCAGGCCTGGTGCGCAGGCCAGCCCTGCATGGAGAATAGAGCGTCAAGTTCGCTCTTCCCTTGGCGCCCTGACACCGAGCGGACGTAAGCGGCAAGCGTGGCGGCGAACGGATGCGCCGCCTCGCCCAGCACATTGCGCCCGACAGCGGCCGCCAGGGCTTCGGGATCGCCACCGCCAAGCGCGGCGGCGTACGCATCGAGCCGCCCGTAGAATGAGCCCGCTAATTTATGCATCTTCTTGGGCACAATGAGGTCGCCCACTCCATCCTCCCGCAATCCGGCGTCGAAGTGCCGAAACAGCTTGTCGGTGAAACTCTGCGCGAGCGTCTCTGCGCCCGTGGCGGCGCGCAGTCGGATCAGTGCTAGACTGGCGTTGAGGGTAAGAAGCTCAAATCGCCCCTCAAGTGTGTCCGGAATGCGGCCTTCGCCGAACAGAGCAGGTTGGCGGCTGGCCTGTGTCACCGCCGCCAACAGACGTTCCGCATCGAGATCGGCCTGCGACCGCTTGAATGGCCAAACCGGCATGTGGTCCCCTCTTGCTCCTCGGCGCGCTCCGCCTTACCCCTGACCCCGGTTTGAAGGCGGCGACGCCGCGCAAGGGTGGATAGATGAAACGCGGATTATTGCGCTTCTCGGCGGTCGCCATCGCACTCGCCGCCACGACGGCGGCCTGCGCGCCGGTGCAGAGCTACAATGGCTTCCGCCCCGATCGCAACAACACTGAAATTCCAGATCCACAAGTGGGCGTGGACACGCGCGAGACCGTAACGCAGCGCTTCGGCTCACCGTCGACCACGGCGGTGTTTGATCAAACGGCATGGTATTATGTCGGGTCGGTACAAGAGCGCGTTGCGTTCTACACGCCGCGCATCACCGAACGCCACGTCATGGTCGTACGCTTCGACGGCGAGACTGTTTCAGCGGTTGAGAAGTACGGCTTGGAGCGCGGGCGCATCGTCGCTTACGACGGCAACGAGACGCCCACGCGCGGTCGCGAACTTGGCGTGCTTGAGCAATTGCTCGGCAACATAGGCTCGACGCCTCCCATCCGCGCGGACGACGAAACCGATCCTCGCGGGCGCCGCCGCGACTAGGGTGCGGACAATTAGAACAAAGAAAAACGCCCCGGCCAGAAACCGGGGCGTTTGCTTTTGGAGTTGCAGTTTCCGCTTAGCCGGCGTGCGCGAGCACGGCCAGCAACAGCAGAGCCACGATGTTGGTGATCTTGATCATCGGGTTCACGGCCGGGCCCGACGTATCCTTGTAGGGATCGCCGACGGTGTCGCCCGTAACCGACGCCTTATGCGCGTCAGAGCCCTTCTTGTGGACGACGCCATTCTTGTCTTTGAAGCCATCTTCAAAGCTCTTCTTGGCGTTGTCCCAAGCGCCGCCGCCAGAGGTCATCGAAATTGCGACGAACAGACCCGTCACGATCACGCCGACCAACAACGCGCCCAGAGCTGCAAGCGCCATCGAGACGCCAGCGATCGCCCACACCGCAAAGAACAGCGCGACCGGCGCGAGCACAGGCAACAGCGACGGCACGATCATTTCCTTGATCGCCGCTTGCGTCAGGATGTCGACGGCGCGGCCGTAGTCGGGCTTCGCCGTGCGTTCCATGATGCCGGGAATTTCCTTGAACTGGCGTCGCACTTCGGCAACCACGGATTCAGCCGCACGGCCCACCGCCGTCATCGACCAGCCGCCGAACAGGTATGGCAGCAAGCCGCCCACGAAGAGGCCGACGATCACGTAGGGATTTGACAGGCTGAAATCCGGCACGATGCCGCTGAAGAACGGATATTCTGCAGCGTTCGACGCGTAATACTTCAAGTCTTCCGTGTAAGCGGCGAAGAGCACCAGAGCGCCGAGACCGGCCGAGCCGATCGCGTAGCCCTTGGTGACGGCCTTCGTCGTGTTGCCCACGGCGTCGAGCGCGTCCGTGGTCTTACGCACTTCCGGCGGCAGTTCGGCCATTTCGGCGATGCCGCCGGCATTGTCCGTAACTGGGCCGAACGCGTCGAGCGCGACGATGATGCCAGCGACCGACAACATGGTCGTCACCGCGATGGCGATGCCGAACAGGCCCGCCAGCGTGAAGGTCGCGATGATGCCTGCGACGATCGTCAGCGCCGGCAGCGCCGTCGATTCCATCGAGACCGCGAGACCTTGAATCACGTTCGTGCCGTGGCCCGAGACCGAAGCCTGCGCCACCGAACGCACCGGGCGGAAATTCGTGCCCGTGTAGTATTCCGTAATCCAGACGATCGCACCCGTCACCAGCAGGCCGATGAGGCCGCAAATGAACAGGTCTTGGCCCGAGATGCCGCCCAGATCCGACGTCGGTCCGAGGCTCGGCGCAACCGAACCCCACCCGGTCGTCACGTGGATCGCGATGGCCAAGCCGCCGATAGCAAGCACGCCAGCCGCGATCAGACCCTTATACAGCGCGCCCATGATGTTGTTGGACGGGCCAAGTTTCACGAAATACGTGCCGATGATCGACGCGATGATCGCCGTGCCGCCAATCGCCAGCGGAAGCAGCATGAGCGCAGATACTTCAGCGGCTTCACGGAACAGGATCGAACCCAGCACCATCGTCGCGACAGCCGTCACCGCATAGGTTTCGAACAAGTCAGCGGCCATGCCGGCGCAATCGCCTACGTTGTCGCCGACATTGTCAGCAATCGTGGCCGGGTTACGCGGATCATCTTCCGGAATGCCGGCCTCGACCTTGCCCACCATGTCGCCGCCCACGTCGGCGCCCTTGGTGAAGATGCCGCCGCCGAGACGCGCGAAGATCGAGATCAGCGAGGCGCCAAAGCCCAGCGCAACCAGCGAGTCGACCACCGTGCGGCTGGTCGGCTCAAGGTTCATGAACTCGGTGAGGATCAGATAGTAGGCCGCGACGCCAAACAGCGCGCCGCCGGCGACGAGCATGCCCGTCACCGCGCCCGCATCGAACGCCATCTTGAGGCCGCCCGCGAGGCTGTTGCGCGAAGCTTCCGCCGTGCGCACGTTCGCCTGCACCGACACGTTCATACCGATGAAGCCTGCAGCGCCGGACAGCACGGCGCCAATCAGGAAGCCGACCGGAATCTGCCAGGTCGGCCAGAACGCGATCGCCAACACGATCACAACACCGATGCCGACCCAGCCGATGGTCGTGTATTGGCGGTTCAAATAAGCGCGCGCGCCTTCTTGAATGGCGGCGGCGATTTCTTTCATCCGGTCAGTGCCGGCGCTGGCCTTGGTGATGGCTTGCGTTTGTAGCCAGCCGTAGATCGCGGCGAGGACGCCGCTGGCTACGACCAGCCAAAGGATCAATTCTTGGCTCATGGGACCTTATCCTGGGCGCGCGAATGGCGCCGGTTGGGGAATGGGTTGGCCGCCCCGCGACAGTCCGTCAGCGGCGACGCTTCCCCCAAAGGTGGCCGCTTACTGCCAAAAGCCGCGCGCTTAGGCAATGGAGGGGCAAAATCGAGGCAGCACGACGTTTGCCGACGCGCCGTCCCAATCGGCGTCCGGAACGCTAGTAGAGCCCGCCCAGGTCTTCCGATTCGTCCTGCCGGGGCGCATCGACACGGGGCGCCTCGCCTGTGAGGCTAGAAAGCGCGCGTGGATCGATGGGGTCGGTTCCGCCAAAGACGAACGGTGAGGCGGCCACGTCGCGCGTCGGCTCCGTGTCCGGCCGGAAGGCCTCAAGAATAGTGGTGGTGGTCGCTGCGTTGGGCAAAAGGCCGGTCATGTAGTCGATCCGCACCAATCGCACACCGCTGGGAATACGGAACGGCGTGGGCGGGGTGTCGCGGAGCGCCTCACGCATGAAGTCACGGAAAATTGGCGCAGAGATGCGCCCGCCCGTCTCGCCCTCGCCCATGTCGCGCGGCGTATCGAAGCCAGCCCACACACCAACTACGAGGTCAGGCGAGAAGCCGATAAACCATGCATCCTTATAGTCGTTGGTCGTGCCGGTCTTGCCGCCGAGCGGAAAGCCCAATGCGGCGATAGTCGTGGCCGTGCCGCGCAACACCACGCCCTCAGACATCGAGACGATCTGATAGGCGGTGACCGGGTCGAGCACTTGTTCGCGATTGTCGGCGATGGTCGGCGCACGCTGGCGTCTCCATTCGGCGTTGCAATCCGGACATTCGCGCTGATCGCGGCGAAATACCGAACGGCCGGTGCGGTCCTGAATCCGGTCGATGATGATCGGTTGGATGCGGCGTCCCCCGTTCACGAACATCCCGTACGCAGTGGTCATACGCATGACCGTCGTCTCGCCAGCGCCAAGCGCCAGAGAAAACACGGGCTGGGTACGCTCGCCGTAGATGCCGAGCCGCTGACCGTATTGCAGCACACGCTCAGCGCCCATTTCGTAGGCCACTCGCGCCGTCATCGCGTTCCGCGACAATTCCAGGCCGCGGCGCAACGTTGTCGGCCCATAGAATTCGCGCGAATAGTTTTCCGGCGACCAATTGGTGCCGTCGCCGGCTTCGATCGCGAGGGGCCCATCGTCCACCAACGTCGCCGGCGTGAGCCCCTGATCGAGCGCTGCCGCGTAAACAATCGGCTTGAAGGACGAACCAGGCTGCCGCATCGCCTGCGTCGCGCGGTTCAGACCTGTTGCGTCATCAAGCGAATAACCGCCCACCATCGCCAACACGCGACCAGTGTGCGGATCCATCGCGACGAGCGCGCCTTGAATCTCGGGCACTTGGCGCAGCGTGTAGCGGCCGTTTGAGTTGCGCGTGACGTAAATGATTGCACCCGCCGTCAGTCGGCGGTCCGCGTTGTTGCGCGCGCCCTGCGCCGCCCATTGTGCATCGTTGTCGACCAGACGACCGGTCTCGCCCGCCTCGTCCGTCACCGTGATCGCGCCGGAGGCCACGCGCGTGACCATGGCGCGCCGCCAATTCGAGAGCGATGGCGGACGCCGTGCTTCGCTCAACTGGGCAGCGACGTCTCCGCTCGCGTCCCCCCGACCGACAGGTCCACGCCAGGCGTGGCGACGGTCATATTCTTCGAGGCCCGCACGAAGAGCCCGCGCGGCCGCGAGTTGCAGCCGCGTGTCGATGGTGGAGCGGATCGAAAGGCCGCCGCGAAGCAGTGCATCTGCGCCATACTGCGCCTGAACTTGGCGACGAATCTCCTCGACGAAGTGCGAGGCCGCGATGAACTGATCCCCCGCCAGGCGATTGCTCGTCGTCAGGTCGGCCGCGCGCGCTTCGGCGGCGACTTCCTCGGTGATGTAGCCCCGCTCGACCATGCGCGAGATCGCGTAATTGCGGCGGTCGATGGCGCGTTCGCGATTGCGCGGCAGCTGATAGTTCGCCGGACCTTTCGGCAGGATGGCGAGATACGCCGCCTCCGAAACCGTGAGTTCGGAGAGCGGCTTATCAAAATAGTTCAGCGCGGCTGCCGCCACGCCGTAGGCCCGGTTACCGAGATAAATCTGGTTCAGATACAGCTCGAGAATACGATCCTTATCCAGCACGCGCTCAATGCGTTGCGCGACCAAGCCTTCGCGCAGCTTCGTCCACACGGCGCAGAACAAGCCGCCGATGCCGCCCGAGCATTCGGCGGCGCGGCCTGTCAGCATGTTGCCGGCGACTTGTTGCGTGATCGTCGAGGCGCCCTGGATACGTCGGCCCTGGATCACGTCGAGCGGAATACGCAGCACGGCGCGCGCGAGGCCCTGATAGTCGAGACCGGAATGTTCAAAGAAGCGCGCGTCCTCAACGGCGACGAAGGCGTTCTTCACATGATCGGGAATCTGCTCGATCGGCACGAAGACACGCTGTTCGTCAGCGAACTCGGCCACCAGGGCACCATCGCCGGCGTGCACGCGGCTCGTGACCGGCGGCTGATAATCTTGAAGGTCGGCCAGCGAAGGCAGGCCCTGTAGCGCCGCGATCAAGAAGCCCACCACGGCGAGAGCCGAAACCCCCGCAAAGATGCCGAGGCCAACCAGAACACGGCGCATCCATCCGCCGCCACCGCTGCTGGGATCGCGATAATCATCGCGGCCGCGATAATCGCGGTCGTCGTCCCACTCGTCCCTGTACCGTTCACGTCGCGACATGGCGCCCCGCTTCTGCGCGCTGCTCGATGAAATCCGCGCCGGCCTCGCGCGCCAATACGGCGCGATTAAGGCTCGATGCGGATCGACCGCAGACTAGCCCAGCTAGCTTAAGATTCGCGCTGATTTTAGGCGCGCGCCGCGTACATTTGTGGGCCGGCGAAATAGGTATCCACCGCACGCGCCATCGCTTCGGCCATGGCTTCACGCTCGCGGGGCCGGGACAGGCGGCGCTCGTCAGCCGCGTTCGACAAGAAACCCGTCTCGATCAGGACGGCCGGTACGTCCGGCGCCAGGAGCACGAAATACCCAGCATTACGGTGGGTGTTTCGCAAGAGGGGCGCGACCTCGCCCAATTGCGGGATCACGGTCTGGGCGAATTGCGCCGATCGGTTCGTCGTTTCACGCTGGGTGAGATCAACGAGAATGTCGCCGACCACGCCGCTGCGCGGCGCATCCCCAAGGTCCACATCCCAATTCTGCGAGGCGATCAGCCCCTGCGCCCGCGCGGCGCCGCGTTCCGACAAAGTGTAAACCGATGCGCCAGCGGCTTCGCGATTGGCGTTGGAATCCGCATGAATCGAGATGAATAAGTCTGCATGTTGCGCGCGTGCAAACTGCACACGATCGGCGTGCTCCACATATCGGTCGGCGTCGCGCGTGAGCAGGACTTGATACCTGCCGCGGCTCTCCAAAGCGTCGCGCAGCTTCAGCGCCGCATCGAGCACAACATCTTTTTCACGCACGCCGGTGACCCCGATTGCGCCCGGGTCTCGGCCTCCGTGGCCAGGGTCCAGTACGATGGTGCGGCGGCGGACGTTTCGGCCATTGGTTTCTCGCCGCGCTGGCATCGTCGCAGCGAAAGGTGCGTTGGCCGCAATGTCGAAACTCAGTTCCGGCGCGCGGCGGCTACCGAGTTCCTGGCGCACCACACTAGCGGGCGCTTCAAGATCAAGGACCAACCGCGAAACCCCATCCGGGCGCTGGGCGTAACGGTAGCGACGCACAACACCCGCTCCGGGCCCTTCGCCGTTGCCCGCCAGCGCCAAACGTGCATTTGCCAAATCGATCACAAAACGATCCGGCGCGGATAGGAAGAATGTCCTAGCGTCCGCCAGCCGATCCAGCGCAATCGTGACACGGCTTGTTGCGCCGCTCTCCTGAACCAGGACGCCACGCACGGCCGCCGGAGCGTCGGCCCAAGCGCGGCCCGACAAAGCGGTCGCGCCCAAAAGGGTCAGGCCACCGAGGGCGAGGTTGCGGCGAGTAACATCCATGAGTAGCGGAAGCTACTGCAGTGGACTTGCTATCCGGTTGAAAGGAATGGTGAATTCTCGCTAACCACAGAAGCCGCAAGTAATCGAGGGTTAGCCGTCTGTCGCGCGCGGCTTGAGTCGCGGCGCGGGGCCTGCTCAATCTGGCGGCGCCATGCGCAGATTGATCCTGTCGATAGTGGCGTTTGCCTGCGCCGCAGCTTCAGCGGCCGCCGAGGATTTTGGCGGCCCCTCCGCCAGTGCGGAACTTCGCGCCATCTGCGACGCGGACCGACAGCGGCTGTGGGGGGCCGGCCTATGCGGCCCCCTACTCATTGCTGACCCCATCAGTCGAGCTGCCTGGGCCAGCACATCAGATACTGAAGGCGCCCTCCGTCCCGCGGGCGCGGGCTGGGTCGGGGCTCTGCCGCCGGGTGTGCCGATCGCCAACACCTCGCTCGATTGGGCCGGCCGCCGATGGATCATGTTGGCTGCGCCTCTGCCAACGGATCTAGAAGAGCAGCGCGTCTTGCTCGCGCACGAAGCTTGGCACCGCGTGCAAGACTCGATCGGTTTGCCGCAGGCGCCGTCGACCTGCGCCCACCTTGAGTCCGAACAAGGCCGATATCTGCTGCGCCTCGAAATGCGCGCGCTGTCGGTGGCGATGCGCTCGCGCAATCGCGCGCGCCAACGCGCCGCCGAAGACGCTCTGCGTTTCCGCGCCGCACGACTGGCGCTGTTTGAGAACGCCGTGTTTGAGGAACGCGCGCTAGACCGCAACGAAGGGCTCGCCGCCTACACTGGCGTGGTTCTGGGCGCCGAGGATGTATCGGGATACGCGGCCCGGGTGCTTGATCGCCACGATTCCCACGAGTCCTTGTCGCGCGCCTACGCCTACGCAACGGGGCCGGCGTACGGCATATTGCTCGATCAATTCCGTCGTACCTGGAGAAGCGAACTGACGGGCGGCGCGGCGCCGGCGGAATTGCTCATGGCCTCATTCGGGATTGGCATACCCAGCGCAAGCGTCCTTCGCGAGGCTGCCGCGTTGTATGGCGGGCCCGCGATCGCCGCCGAAGAGGCAGCCCGCGCCCAGGCGCAGCGAGCCAGGGTGGACGAATTGCAGGCGCGGTTTACCAGCGGCCCGCGCGTTGAATTACCTCTGGCGCAAATGCAATTGGAGTTCGACCCCAACCAAGTAACGCCCGTGGAGGGGCTGGGGAGCGTTTACCACGTCATCACCCTCCGCGACGCCTGGGGCGAGTTCCGCGCCACGGACGGCGCTCTCATCTCGCCGGACTTCACCCGCGTGGTCCTGGCCCGCCCTGGCGCGGACGGCCTCTCCGGTCCAGGTTGGACCTTGGCCCTGGCCCCAAACCTTCACCTGGCGGGGCCGGACGCGGCCGGCGTTTACCGGCCAGCGCCCGTTCCATAGGCGTAATAATACCGTTCCACACCCAGCCGCCGCTTACGCTTCCTTTCCGATTTCAAATCATGCATGGTGTCGCAATCGCCGCGTGCGTCGCTGGGGAACGTCCCCATGCAGCGCCCGGCGCGCTCCCGCCAAGCGGATCGGCGTCAGGGCCCGCGGCGCGCTTTCACCAGCGCCCGATCTCGGCTCACAAGGCGTGCGTCCCAACACGGAGCGTAAACGCAACCCCTCGGGTTGCGTCAGTTCGGAGCCGTATATGACCCGCACCGCGCTATATCTGGCAGCCGATGGCGTCCGCGCCATCGCCCGCCCGACCGAGCACGCGGGCCTTCACTCACACATCTCGCGTCGCTTAGCCGCCCCCCGCCCGGTCGACCCCGACCGTCAGCGGGCCTGCAGGCGCGACGCCCACGGAGCCCTATTCGATGGCCAAGAAAATGCTGATCGACGCGGCCCACCCGGAAGAAACCCGGGTTGCGGTGCTCGACGGAAACCGCGTTGAAGATTTTGATTTCGAGGTCGCAAGTAGGAAACAACTCAGAGGCAACATCTATCTCGCCAAGGTGACGCGCGTTGAGCCGTCGCTGCAGGCCGCCTTTGTGGAATATGGCGGCAACCGCCACGGCTTCCTCGCGTTCTCGGAAATCCATCCCGACTATTACGCCATCCCGCACGCCGACCAGGAATCGATCAAGGCCGAACTCGCCGCCGCCGAAGCCGAAGCCGGCGAAGAGGAAGACGAGGAAGCAATTGACGAACGCCGCCGTCGCATTCTGACCCGGCGATACAAGATCCAAGAAGTCATCCGCCGTCGTCAGATCATGCTGGTGCAGGTGGTGAAGGAAGAGCGCGGCAATAAAGGCGCCGCACTCACCACCTATCTCTCGCTCGCCGGCCGCTATTGCGTGCTAATGCCGAACACCGGCCGCGGGGGCGGCATCTCGCGCAAGATCACACAGGCCACAGATCGCAAGCGCCTTAAGAAGATCGCGCAGGAACTCGAAGTGCCGCAGGGCCAAGGTCTGATCATCCGGACGGCCGGCGCCAAGCGCACCAAGACGGAGATCAAGCGGGACTACGAATATCTCTCGCGCGCCTGGGAAACCATTCGCGACGAGACGATGAAGTCGATCGCGCCGGCGCTCATTTACGAGGAGAGCTCGTTGGTGAAGCGCGCGATCCGCGACCTCTACGACAAGGATGTCGAGGACATCCATGTCGATGGCGAAGCCGCATACAAGGAAGCCAAAGACTTCATCCGCATGCTGATGCCGAGCCACGCGAAACGCGTGCAGCTCTGGAAGGATTCGACGCCGATCTTCGCCAAGCTTGGCGTCGAGAAGCAGCTTGAATCGATCTATTCGCCAATCGTGACGCTGAAGAGCGGCGGCTACATCGTCATCAATCAGGCCGAAGCGCTCGTCGCCATTGACGTGAACTCCGGCCGCGCCACGCGCGAGCGCAATATCGAGCAAACCGCGCTGAAGACAAATCTTGAAGCCGCCGATGAGGCGGCGCGCCAAATGCGTCTGCGCGACCTCGCGGGCCTGATCGTCATCGACTTCATCGACATGGAGGAGTCGAAGAACGATCGCGCCGTCGAGAAGCGGATGAAGGATAATCTCCGCTTCGACCGAGCCCGCGTACAGATGGGCAAAATTAGCGGCTTTGGCTTGCTTGAGCTTTCGCGTCAGCGCCGGCGCACCGGCGTGCTCGAAGGCACCAGCCATGTGTGCGAGCACTGTCAGGGCACGGGCCGTTTGCGCTCGGTGGAATCCGCGGCGCTCGCGCTCTTGCGCGCGCTCGATGAGGCTGCCGCAAAGCAGAAGAATCGTGAGATCGAGGCGCGCACCGCGACCGACGTTGCGCTGTATCTGCTGAACGAAAAGCGCGAGGCTTTGGCGGCGCTTGAGGACGCCAATCACGTGCGCATGCGCATAACGGCGGCCTCCGAGCTGCACGCTGGCGATTTTGAGATCAACATCGCGGTCGGCGCCTACGAAGACGACGAGGCCGAGGCGGAAGTCTCGCCGCAGCCGCAGCGCCGCGGCGGAGGCCGCCGCCCGATCGAGGTCGCCGAAGAAGAGGCCGATGCTGCCGTTGAGGCCGAGGAAGCCGACGAGGAGGAAGACGCCGAGCGCGCCGCCACAACGGACGAATCCGGTGATGAGCGTCGCGGACGTCGGCGGCGAGGTCGTCGTGGCGGTCGTCGTCGTCGCGAAGGCGAAGAAGGCGACGCGCGCGAGGAGAACGTGGAAGCCGAAGCCGGGGCGCCCGCCCCTCGAGAAGATCGCGGCGAGCGCAGCGAACGTGGCCGGAACGGCAAACGCCGGCGCCGTGGCCGCGGGCGCGGACGGCGCGTGTATGAAGTGGATGGGGGCGAATGGCTTGATTTCGTCAGCGCGGATCTGAAGCACCTCACGCCGCGCCCGGAACGGCCAGAACGTCAACGCCCTGCGGAGGCTGTCGGTGAAGACGCGCCGGAGGCCGAGGTCGCCGAGGCCGAGATCATCACGCATCCAGCCCTGGTCGAAGCGGCGGAGCCGCCCCTGGCGCTCGTGCCTGCAGACGAGCCGGCAACCGCGCCCCAGCCAGAGCCCGCCCCCGAGCCTGTTGCGGCGTTAGCGGAGGCGCCGGCATACGAGCCCGACCAAGAGCGGCGCGACAAATTCTTCTCGCGCCTCTCGCGTTGGGCGAAGAAATAGGCGGATGAAAATCCGCTAAGGGCGTCAGCCTTGTTCCCGCCGCAAACGCTTTTCAAACGATGCGGCGGGGGCAGGCTGATCAGATCGAAGGAGCGAGCATGCTCGCGAAATTGATGTCCGCGTTCGCCCGTCACGCCAGCGGCGCCTTTGTCGCGCTCGCCGCGCTCGCGATCGTCGCGTGGCCCAACGCGGCCTCGGCACAGGGTCTCATCCGCGATGCCGAGATCGAGGACACGCTTCACGTCTACACCAATCCGCTGCTGGTGGCGGCCGGTCTCAATCCCGATGATGTCGAACTCTACATCGTCAGCGATCCTTCGATTAACGCCTTCGTATCCGGCGGCCAGAATATCTTCGTCCATACGGGCCTCATCCTCGCCGCCGAGACGCCGAATGAGTTGATTGGCGTGCTTGCGCACGAGACCGGCCATATCAGCGGGGGCCATTTGGCCCGTTCGCGTGAAGCCATGGGCCAAGCTATGGGCCCGATGCTGATCTCGCTTGGGCTGGGCGTGTTGGCGATCGCGGCGG